>QKJM01000495.1 GCA_003249315.1 Archangium sp. | reverse complement strand
CGACGTGTGCCGCGTCTTCGCGCTGCCCTTCAGCGAGGGGGACCGCATCGCCAAGCTGGTGCCCGAGGTGCTCAACATCACCCTCAAGGACGCGATCGAGATGGAGCCGCGCCTCAAGGAGATGATGCAGCAGCCCACCACCCTGGGGCAGGTGGACGGCAAGGACGTCACCACCAAGGACGTGCTGGAGGTGGCGCTGGCGCTCGAGGGCCTGCACCGGCAGCCGGGTATGCACGCGGCCGGCGTGGTCATCGCCGACAAGGCGCTGTGGGAGTTCGTGCCCACCTACCAGCCGCCGGGCGAGAAGTTCCTCGTCACCCAGTTCGCCAAGGACGAGGTGGAGGCCGCCGGCCTGGTGAAGTTCGACTTCCTCGGCCTCAAGACGCTCACCGTCATCCAGAACGCGCTCAACCTCATCAACCGGGGCCGGTCGCCCGAGGAGAAGATCAAGCGCGAGGACATCCCGCTGAATGACACGGCCGTCTGGGAGCTGATGGCCAAGGGCGACACCGCCGGCGTCTTCCAGATGGAGTCCAGCGGCTTCACCGAAATGGTGATGAAGCTCAAGCCGTCCTGCTTCGAGGACGTCATCGCCGCCGGCGCGCTCTACCGACCGGGTCCGCTGGACTCGGGCATGGTGGACGTCTTCATCAACCGCAAGCACGGCCGCGAGCAGGTGTCGTTCCCGCACCCCGACCTTGCGCCAGTTCTCCAGGACACCTACGGCGTCATCGTGTACCAGGAGCAGGTGATGCAGATCTCCCAGGTATTGGGAGGCTACACCCTGGGCCGCGCGGACCTGCTCCGCCGCGCGATGGGCAAGAAGAAGGCCGAGGTGATGCAGGCCGAGCGGGCCGGCTTCCTCGACGGGTGCAAGAGCAACAACGTCGACCTGAAGGTCGCCGGCGAGATCTTCGACCTGATGGAGAAGTTCGCCGAGTACGGCTTCAACAAGAGCCACTCGGCGGCCTACGGCCTCATCACCCTCCACACGGCCTGGCTCAAGGCGCACTACCGCGTGGAGTTCATGGCGGCCCTTCTCACGAGCGAGAAGGACAACACCGACAAGGTGGTGCTGCACATCGGCGAGGCCCGCTCGGCGGGCGTGCAGGTGTTGCCGCCGGACGTGAACCAGTCGGACATGGCCTTCGGCGCGGTGGAGGGGAAGATCCGCTTCGGCCTGGGCGCCATCAAGGGCGTGGGCGAGGGGGCGATCGACGCCATCATCGAGGCGCGCAAGGACGGGTCCTTCAAGAGCCTGTTCGACTTCTGCGAGCGGGTGGACTCGCGGCGCGTCAACCGCAAGGTGCTGGAGCAGTTGGTGAAGGCGGGTGCCTTCGACTTCGAGAAGCGCCCGCGGCGGCAGCTCTTCGAGAGCATCGAGCGGGCGCTGAGCCGCGGCTCCAGCAGCCAGAAGGACAAGGCGGCCGGGCAGAGTTCGCTGTTCGGCATGCTGGGCGGCGGCGACGCGGGCGGTGCGCTCAAGGACGACTACGTCCAGGCGGATGAGTGGTCGGAGAAGGAGCGGCTGGCCCTGGAGAAGGAGGCCATTGGCTTCTACGTGTCCGGCCACCCGCTGCACCAGTACGACAAGGAGCTCAAGCGCTACGCGCGGCCCATCACCGCGGTGCAGCGCGCGCGCAGGGACGAGAAGCTGACCATCGCCGGCATCGTGGCGGCCCTGCGCGAGCGGCCCACCAAGACGGGCAAGCGCATGGCGTGGGTGACGCTGGAGGACCTGTCCGGCTCCATCGAGCTGGTGTGCTTCCCGGGCAAGGACGGGACGCGCAACGTCATGGGCAAGGACGGCAAGTGGACGAAGGCGGGGCCCAAGCCCGGCTTCGAGCAATGGGAGTCCCTGCTCAAGGGGGACGAGCCCATCCTCGTGTCGGGTACCGTTCAAATCAACCAGCGCGACGAGGACACTCCGATGGCGGAGCTCATCGTCGAGGACATCCAGAGCCTCAAGGCCGTGCGCGAGAAGCGCACCAAGAGGCTGGAGCTGCGGCTGCCGGTGGACCTGGCCACCGAGGAGCGGCTGGCGAAGCTGACGGAGATCGCGAAGCAGTACGCGGGGGCCACGCCGGTGGCGGTGAGCCTGCTGTTCTCCAACGAGGCCGAGGCCCTCATCGGCAACACGGCGCTCAAGGTGCAGGTGAGTGACGAGCTCATCCACTCGGTGGAACGGCTCTTCGGCATGAAGGTGGTCGAGTTCGGGTAGGCTCCCCCCATTCAGGAGGGGAGTCACATGACACAGAGCGTATTCCAGGACGGGCTGCTGAAGGGCAAGGTGGCCTTCGTCACGGGCGGCAGCAGCGGTATCAACCTCGGCATCGCCGAGGCGTTCGTGAAGGCGGGCGCCCGGGTGGTCATCAACGGGCGCAACCCGGAGAAGCTGGAGGCCGCTGTGAAGGGTCTCCAGGCTCACGGCACCGCCATGGGGGTGCCCGCGGACGTGCGCGACTACGCGGCCCTGGAGAAGGCCTTCCAGACGGTGCGCGAGGCCTACGGGGAGATCGACATCCTCTTGTGCGGCGCGGCGGGCAACTTCCCCGCCCCCGTGCTCGGTATGTCCTCCAACGGCTTCAAGGCGGTGATGGAGATCGACGTGCTGGGCACCTTCAACGCGTGCCGCGCCGCCTTCGAGCACCTGCGCAAGCCGGGCGCGGTGGTGCTCAACATCTCCGCCCCCCAGGCCTATCTGCCCATGGCGATGCAGGCCCATGTCTGCGCGGCCAAGGCCGGCGTGGACATGCTCACCCGCACCCTGGCGATCGAATGGGGTGGGGTGGGCGTGCGCGTCAATTCCATCACTCCTGGCCCCATCGATGACACCGAGGGTATGCGTCGACTCGCTCCCGGAGAGGATGCGCGCCAGAAGCTCACCCAGGCCCTGCCGCTGCAACGTTTTGGAAACAAGCAGGACATCGCCAACCTGGCCCTCTTCCTCGCCTCGGATGCGGCCTCCTACATCACCGGCTCCATCATGGTGTGCGACGGCGGCCAATCGCTGCTCGGCTCCGGCGTGATGCTCCAGGCCCTGGGCGCCTGACCCCGCTCGGTTTCGTAGGGGGGAGGTGTCTGGTAGAAGACGCGGCGACCCTCGTCCTGTCGTTGAAGGCGAGGGTCTAGTCCGTCTTCCTGGAGAACTGCATGACGCCTCAATCCCTTTCCTTCGCCCGTCTGGTGGCGATGAGTGCACTGCTACTGGGCATGGCCCTGGGGTGCGATCCGGAACCCATTCCGAACCCGGGTGACGGGCGGGTCATGCCCGATGCCGAGCGCTCATCGGTGGAGGTATCCAAGGCTCTCGGGGTGCGCGCCAATGGCCAGGAGTCCGTCGACATCACCGTGACGGTGCGGAAGGCGGATGGGACGCCTCTGGAGGGGCGGACCGTGACGGTGTCCGTCTCCGGCGAGGGCAATACGGTGACGCAGCCGGCGAGCCCCACGAATGCGAGCGGCGTGGCCGTGGCATCCGTGGTGTCCACGGTGGCCGGGGAGAAGCAGGTGACGGCGGTGGTGGAGGCCGAGGGTGGCGCGGTGACGCTGGCGGCCCGGCCCACCGTCCAATTCGTCGTCCTGCCGGCCTCGAAGCTGGCCTTCCGCTCCTCGCCCGGCCAGGGAACGGCCGGCGTGACCCTGGGCACCTTCGAGGTGGTCGTGCAGGACGCGGACGGGGTGCTCATCACGGACGCCGCGGGCACGGTGACGGTGGCGCTCGGAGAGGCCCCGGCTACCGCGACGCTGAAGGGGACGTTGTCGGCGTCGGTGGTGGACGGCGTGGCGAGCTTTTCCGATCTGATGCTCGAGCAGGCCGGCCAGGGCTACACCCTGGTGGCGACCGCCGAGGGCCTGACGGAGGCGCTGAGCCCCTCCTTCAACGTGTCGGGGGCGGAGGTGGTCTCCCTGTCCCTGGCGCAGCTCCCGAACTCGGTGATCGCGGGCGAGGCGGTGCAGCTCGAGCTCTCCGCTCGTGACGCCTTCGGCAACGTGGCCTCGGGCTATACCGGCATGGTGCATTTCGCCTCGGATGACGCCACCGCCGAGCTGCCGACGGACTACTCCTTCACCGCGGCCGATCAGGGCGTACACGTCTTCTCTGGCCTCCTGCTGAAGCAGGCGGGAGCCCGGCGGGTGGAGGTCGCGGACATGGCCAATGCCTCGTTGAGCGCCACTTGGGACGTGGGCGTGCTGGCCGGCCCTCCCTCGAAGCTCGTTTTCATCACCCAGCCGGTGGATGTCGCGGTGCGCGCTCCCTTCGCGGTGGCGGTGCGGCTCCGGGATGCCTTCGACAACGAGGTGGCCGCGGGTGAGCCCGCGGTGACTCTGTCCGTGTCCGAGCAGGGCGCGACGCTGGACGGGACCGTCACTGTGTCGCCGGTGGATGGGGTGGCCTCCTTCTCCGGGCTGTCCATCTCCCAGCAGGGCACCTTTACCTTGAAGGCCTCCGCCGCTCCGGCCCTGGAGGGCACCAGCGACGCCTTCACCGTCACGGACGACCAGTCGCCCACGAAGCCCGTGCTCTCCCAGGGCGCCATCACCTCCACGAGCGTCACCGTCGAGTGGACGGCGCCGGGTGATGATGGAGACCTGGGTACGGCTTTCAGCTACGACCTGCGCTACGCCACCACGCCCATCGTCTCGGACGCGGACTTCGCGGCGGCCCAGTCGGTGTCGACCGGGGCTCCCCAGGCGGCCGGCAGCGCCGAGGCGGCGACGATCGGGGGCCTGACGCTCGACACCACCTACTACGTGGCGCTGGTGGTGACGGATGACGCGGGCAACTTCGTGCGCTCGGACACGCTGACCGTGACCATGCCGGCCGCGGTGGCCACGAGCCTCGTCTTCTCGCAGCAGCCGCAGAATGGAACGGCGGGTACGTCCCTGGCGCTCATCCAGGTGTCCATCCTGGACCAGGACGGCAACGTCTTCTCCAGCTCTTCCGATACCGTCTCGCTGGCGGTGCAGGGAGTCGGCGGCTTCGGCCCGTTCTCCGTGGCGGCCGTCAACGGCGTGGCCTCCTTCGACTCGGTGCGGATCGACACGGCGGGGACGGGCTACCAGTTGGTGGCCACCTCGGGCGCGCTCGACGCGGTGACGAGCGACGCCTTCGACGTGGTTTCCGGTCCGGCAAGCACGCTCGCGTTCCAGGCCCAGCCCACCAACGGCACGGTGCGCGCCGCTCT
>QKJM01000676.1 GCA_003249315.1 Archangium sp. | reverse complement strand
AGACGGAGCCGTTGGCCTGCAGGTCCATCAGGGAGATGATGCTGCCGAGCGACACGTCCACGAACGAGGAGACGTAGCGCAGCCAGGGCCGGAAGCGGCCGGTGCGCAGCAGCAGGCGGATGAAGAGGTACCAGAGGAGATAGCCGAGGGTGACGCCCAGCACCATCGGGGGGATGCGCGAGCCCATGCTCAGACTGGCGAGCACCATCACCGTGAGCATTCCCGCGCCGATGACGACGACATGGGACACCCGTTCCTCGAGCTGCAGCACCGTCTCGGCGAAGAGGGCATCGAAGCGGTGGGGAGCGGACGCGGGGGTGGGGGAGGCACGCATGGCTCCCAAGGATAGCCTCATGAGCGGGGTGGGCGCCGCTGCAGCCACCAGCCTCGGGAGCACCAGTAGGGGTGGCGCCGGCCGTGCAGGGCTCGATCGATGAAGTCGGCCAGCGACCAGGCGAGCCGCCGGCACTGGGGCGAGCCGGGCGGACGGCGGCGCGAGCACTCGAGGATGGGGTAGTGCCCGTCGAGCCGTCGGCTCACGTCGATGGCGGCATAGTGCTCGCCCGGCACCGCCTCGCAGAGGGCGTACCAGGAGGAGTCGCCGTGCGCGTCGGAGTCCTCGCCGAAGAGGAGCACCCGGGCTCTCACCATCTGCTCCAGGGGTAGGAAGCGGTAGTGCTGCTCCGCGCGTGGGAACAGCAGCGCACCATCGTGCTGCTGGTAGAGGAAGAGCAGATCCTCGTCCAGACACCAGCCTCGCTGCCGCTGCCAGGCCTCGAGTTGCTCCTCCGTCGGCGGGGGCTCGGGGTGGTGGTACATGCGAAGGTACGCGACGAGCCTATCGAGGAAGGAACTCATGAGGACATGACTCTAGAAGTTTCTGGAGACTTTTCAAGTCCGGCGGTACGTAGTGACTGAAGGAGTCGAGCAGTCCTTGCCGGAGCGGGCGGGCTCCTCTACGTTGCGAGCCCCTTCGTGGAGGCTGTGTGTACGCTCGTTGCTGGACGGTGCGGCTGTGGGTGCTCCTCGTCTGCCTGACGGCCGGCGCGAGCGCGGATGCGGCCGGGAGGGAGTCGCGGTGGGGGACGGTGCTGGTGGTGGGAGGGCCGGAGGAGGCTCCGCCGGTGCTGTACGTGGCCGAGCGCACCGCCACGTTGGTGGACTTCGAGGAGCTGAGGGAGCCGCGAGCCGCCGTATCTCCCGAACTCCAAGGGAGTGTGGAGGTGCTGCCCTTCGGAGAGCGGGGCCTGGTGGTGTCTCCGCTGAGGAAGCTCGAGGAGGGAGCGCGGTGGCTGCTGCCGGTGACAGGGCATACGGAGGACGGGCGCGAGGTGACGCTCACGCTGGCCCTGGGGACGAGGAGGGATGTGGTGGACGCGGAGGTGCGGGTGCCGCGCCGCCGAGAGGCGAGCGAAGTGACGGGAGTGCTCCTGGCCAGCCACGGGATGGATGGGAGTCGGCCCAGGCTGGGCCTCTCCGTTTGGGGCGAGGAGGAGCGACCCGAGGAGCACGTGGGTGACATCCAGGCCTTCGTGGAATCCGTGCTGCTGTTGGATCGGCACCTCTTGGTGACGGTGGTGATTCGACCGGAGCTCACGGGTGCCAGGCCCTGGAGGCTCATCCGGGTCCGACTGGAGCCTCGGTGTCGAGAAGGAACCGGGACGGACGTGGAGGCGCTTTCCGCAGTCGTCACCTCTACCCGGCGTGGGAAACAGCGGCTCCACCTCTTCTCTACCCTGCTTCCAGAGGAAGCGGAGTGCGTGGAGCTGGTGCTGGAGGAGGACGGTCCGCGGACGTTGCACTTCCGGGGAGTGAGGCTGCCTCGATGAAGAAGCACCCGGACGAACTCCAACCGGGAGACGAGGTGCGGCACTACCGGGTGATGCGCTGCCTGGGCACCGGAGGCAACGCCACCGTGTACCAGGTGGAGCATGAAGGCCGTCCCTACACCCTGAAGCTCGCGGCGCGACCGGCGAGCGCGGAGGACCTGACGCGCACGGACGAGCGGGCGGTGCGCGAAGCCGTGTCGCTGGGGCACTTCCGCCACCCCAACCTGCCGCGGGTACACGAGACGGGACGTTGGCCGGACGTGGAGAAGGGCTATTTCTATCTTGTTACCGACTACCTGCCCGGCAGCACCTTCAACACGTGGCGCTGGAGCAGGCAGCCTTCGCTGCGGCGGCTGGTGCAGGTGCTCGCGGAGGTGGCGCGGGTGCTGGCGGAACTGCACGAGCAGGGCGTCTTCCACCGAGACCTCAAGCCGGACAACCTGCTCATCCTGGAGGGGGACGAGCGACCCGTGTTGATCGACTTCGGCTCGGCGTATGTGCCGGGGGCCTACCCCTTGACGGAGCTGTTGCCGCCGGCGACGGTGCATAACCTGCCGCCCGAGTGCGTGGCCCTCCTGCTCACGTGCGATGGGGAGGAGCTCGGGAAGCCGTTGCCTGCCAGCGCGGCGATGGACCTGTACGCCTTCGGGTGCCTGCTCTACGAGGCCCTCACCGACTGCCATGCCTTCAACCCCCGGCTGCGGACGGACATGCTGTTGCTCGCCATCGGGCTGGTGCGGCCCAAGGCGCCGCGAGAGCTGGAGCCGCGAGTGCCCGAGAGCCTGAGCGAGCTGACCATGCGGTTGCTGGCGAAGGAGCCGGAGCAGCGCCCCGCGAGCGCCCGGGCCGTGCATGAGGAGCTGCTGCGGTTGCTGGAGCAGGAGGGCGACACGGAAGCCTGGACGGCGCCATATGCCTTCGCCAGGGGTGAGGAGGAGTCACCCGTGGTGCGCGAGGAGGAGCAGGACGAACGGGAAGAGCCTGTGTCGGATGGGCAGTCCGAGGTGGACGAGGCCCAGCCCGGGGAACCCCCTCCTGCGCCAGTGGAGGAGATGGCGGGTGCGGCTCCTCCTGTCGAGGAGGGGGAGGCGCGCAGTGACGAGAGGTGGGCCGGAAGCAGGGGGAGGGTGTTGGCTCTGCTTGCCGTCGGATTGGTGCTGGTCGGGATACTGTGGGGCCTCGTCCGCGCCGTATGCGCTTCGGCCGTGGAGCTGGCGTGCTGTGGCGTGGCTTCCACTGCGCTGGATGCGCCGATGCCCACAGAGAAAGGACGTACCCCCTTGCCTCCCTCCCTCCACGCAGATGAGACCCGCTCCCCTTCCACTTCCTCGAGGCTCTTCGGCCATGTCTGCCGGCTGCTGGGCGCCTGCTCCGCCGCGGCCCAATTCGCGGCTTGCGTGGGTGCGCCCGTACGACCCGACATGGACTCCTTCCTCCAGCAGTGCCCGCCCGAAGCCCTCGAGACGGCCTCCGGGCTGGGCCTCGAGAACTCCCATACGGCGGCCTTCCTGGAGACGGGGACCAAGGCGTGCCCCGAGGGCGTCTGCAATGCCATCAACGTCAAGTCCGGCCCCATGGGAGCCTGGATGTACACCAACTTCGACAACGAGGAGCTGTACTGGGTGACCGGTGAGGCGAGGGTGTTTCCGGACCGGGTCTACGTCCAGTTCGACCGCATCTACCTCGGCGCGAAGTGGCCAGAGCGCGGGAGCGCTCCGGCTCCCTTCTGTGCCGTGGTGATGAGTGGTTACTTCGAGAAGTACGGGGAGCGCACGTTCGCGGTCAGGCCCGGGGGGGGCATCGTGTTGGACCCCGCCAAGGTGGACCGCAGCCCCGGGGCCGCGGTCCTCAACTCCCCGCGAGTGAACGTCTTCGTGAGGCACCCCGATGGAGATCCGCGCAACGACCGCCGCTGAGGCACCGGCGCCCGGACTCCGGACTCCGGAGCCTCCTCCGGTCGCGAGCCGGGTGAATCGGTCTGGTTGTCAGACAGGTTGCGGGAGGAAGCGAGCCGGACGAACCGGTCTGGTTGTCAGACAGGTTGCGGGAGGAACACGGCCTGGCGGGTCCTCCAGCCACTGTCAGAACCAAAAGGTAGGTTGTGTGGCACCAGGTGGGACCGCTAACCTGGTCGGGATCGCATGGCGCTGCATACCCTCGACCCGGACTGGCGGATTCGTGCCGCGGCCTTCCAGGCCGTGGAGCGGATGGTCGCGCGCCACGGGCCTACGTTGCGCTGGGAGGACATCGCCAAGGGGTTCGAGCTGGACGGCCAGGGTCTTCATCTGGCCTCGAAGGCGGTAGGCATCTTCCGGCCAAAGGAGATGGTGGGCGCGGCGTTGTCGATCCGTACCTCGATGCCTCGAGGCAACCGACAGGCGCGCTATCAGGACGAGCCGCTGAAGGATGGGGCCTTCGCGTACAAGCTGCAGGACAACGCGGCGGACAACCATCACAACCGTCTGTTGCGGCAGGCCCGGGAGATGTCGGCGCCTCTCATCTATTTCTTCGCGGTCGAGCCGGCTGTCTACCAGCCCATCTGGCCCATCTTCATTCGGGACATCGACTCGGAGCGAATGGAATGCATGCTCTCGGTAGACGACAGCGTGCTTGCAATGCAGGAGCGCGGCGTGCCGATGGTGGCCGATTCGAAGGCCATCGAGATTCGCCGACAGTACGTGACGGCCCAGGCGAAGAGGAGGTTGCACCAGGCACGTTTCCGGCTGGAGGTGTTGCGGGCCTACGAGGAGCAGTGCGCGGTGTGCCTGCTGCCGAGGCCGGAGCTGCTGGAGGCGGCGCACATCATCCCGGACCGAGAGGAGTCAGGCGAGGCGGTGGTGCCGAACGGGCTCTCGCTGTGCCGGCTCCACCATGGCGTATTCGACACGGACTTGATGGGCATCCGGCCGGATGGGGTCATCGAGTTGTCCAGGAAGCTGCTCGATACCCAGGATGGTCCGACGCTGGAGCACGCCATCAAGCCCTTCCAGGGGCAGCAGCTCCATCTGCCGAAGCGCCGCGAGGACCAACCGGGACGGAAGTTCCTGGAGGAGCGGTACGAGCGCTTCCGCAGCTTCCTCAAGGTGGGGTGAGAGAGGAGACCCGCATCAGGTCGGCAAGCCCGGGCATGGCGTCTCCCAGGCGAGATGGTTGATGCCGAAATGGACGCTCGAGGGCAGCCGGTTTCCAGCGAGGAGCGCTTGGCCCGTCTCGTGCTTGGGGTGCTCCTCGCCATGCCCGAACCGCATGATCTCTTTCTCGGACATGCTGGATGGCCCCGCACAGTAGAGGTGGAGAGTCCGAGGCATGAGGGTTCCTCGGAAGCGGCGCGAGGTCGTGCGCCGACAAGGGCCGAGGCCGGGTAG
>QKJM01000810.1 GCA_003249315.1 Archangium sp. | reverse complement strand
CCTCGCAGAGGAGGAGAAGGAGCACGTGGCGGAGGCCGTCCACATGCTGCGCCTCCTGGATGCCGGGCAGGAGGCCCACTTCTCCCGGCCGGTCGCCGAGGGGCACTTCGAGGGCACCGCGCCCCGGGCCCCCTCCGTCCCCGTGCCGGTGGCCCCTCCCCCGGAGGCGCCCCAGGAACCCATCCCTCCCCTCCCGGCCCAGCGCGCCGTCCATGGCCTGCCGGCCACGCCCTCCAAGGGCGCCCTCCCCTTGACCGTCGGCTCGCTGCGACGTAGCCGCTGAACGACCCTTCGGAGCCCGAATCCCATGGCTGACTTCCTTGGACACGCCGAGAACCCGCTGCGCGAGGACGAGTGGGCGCGCCTCAACGAGACCGTCATCCAGGTCGCCCGTCGCTCGCTCGTCGGTCGCCGCATCCTCGACATCTACGGCCCCCTGGGCGCCGGCGTGCAGACGGTCCCCCATGACGAGTACACCGGCGTCTCCCCCGGGGCGGTGGACATCGTCGGCGAGCAGGAGACGGCCTCCGTCTTCACCGACGCGCGCAAGTTCAAGACGATCCCCATCATCTACAAGGACTTCCTGCTGCATTGGCGCGACATCGAGGCCGCGCGCCTGCACAACATGCCCCTGGACGTGTCCGCCGCCGCTGGCGCCGCCGCCCTCTGCGCCCAGCAGGAGGACGAGCTCATCTTCTACGGCGACACCCGGCTCGGCCACGAGGGGCTGATGAACGCCACCGGCCGCCTCACCGTCCCCCTCGGGGACTGGACCTCCCCGGGCGCCGGCTACCTCGCCATCGTCGAGGCCACCCGCAAGCTCAACGAGTCCGGCCACTACGGCCCCTACGCCGTCGTCCTCTCCCCCCGCCTCTACTCGTTGCTGCACCGCATCTACGAGAAGACCGGCGTGCTGGAGATCGAGACCATCCGCAAGCTCGCCTCCGACGGCGTCTTCCAGTCCAACCGCCTGCGCGGCGACGCCGGCGTGATCGTCTCCACCGGCCGCGAGAACATGGATCTGGCCGTGGCCATGGACATGGTCGCCGCCTACCTCGGCGCCTCCCGGATGAACCACCCCTTCCGCGTGCTCGAGTCCCTCATCCTCCGCATCAAGCACCCGGACGCCATCTGCACCCTCGAGCCCACTCCGGCCTAGCGCGCCTCCCATGGCGAAGATCCTGGTCATCGACGACGAGGCGAACCTCCGCAAGGTGCTCGCCGCCATGCTCCGCCGCGACGGCTTCGACGTCACGGTGGCGGCCGATGGCGAGCAGGGGCTCGCCGAGTTCAACAAGAACGGCGCCGACATCGTGGTGACGGACCTCGTCATGCCCAAGGCCGGCGGCATGGAGGTGCTGCGCGCCATCAACGCCGCCGATCCCGACGTGCCGGTCATCATCATCACCGCCCACGGCACCGTGGACTCCGCCGTCGAGGCGATCAAGGCCGGGGCCTTCGACTACATCACCAAGCCCTTCGATCAGGCGGAGCTCTCCGCCGTCATCGCCAAGGCCGCCAAGGCCCATGACGTCGCCCTGCACTCCGTGCGCGCCGACGACAAGGCCCGTGCCGCCATCATCGGCGACTCGCCCCAGCTCCAGGAGGTCTTCAAGATCATCGACAAGGTGGCGGACACCCCCTCCACCGTCCTCATCAACGGCGAGAGCGGCACCGGCAAGGAGCTCGTCGCCTCCGCGCTCCACGGCGCCTCCAGCCGTCGCGACAAGCCCTTCATCAAGATCAACTGCGCCGCCATCCCCCACAGCCTCCTCGAGTCCGAGCTCTTCGGCTACGAGCGCGGGGCCTTCACCGGCGCCGTCACCTCCAAGCCCGGCCGCTTCGAGCTGGCCGACGGCGGCACCCTCTTCCTCGACGAGATCGGCGAGATCCCCATCGAGATGCAGGTGAAGCTGCTGCGCGCCCTGCAGGAGGGCGAGTTCGAGCGCGTGGGCGGCATCAAGACGACCCATGTGGACGTGCGCCTCATCGCCGCCACCAACAGGGACTTGCAGGCGGAGATCGAGGCGGGGCGCTTCCGCAAGGATCTCTACTACCGGCTGGCGGTGGTGCCGCTCGAGCTGCCGCCCCTCCGCGAGCGCCGCGGCGACATCTCCATGCTCGCCCGGCACTTCGTGGAGAAGTACAACCGCAAGCTCAACAAGCGGATCGAGGGCATCGCCGACGACGCCCTGGCGCTGCTCCAGGCCTACGACTGGCCGGGCAACATCCGTGAGTTGGAGAACCTGATCGAGCGCGTGCTCCTCTTCGCCGATGGACCCTTCATCACCGCGACGGATCTGCCCGAGTCCATGCGCCAGGGCACTACTCCGCCCCCCGCTCCCTCGCCCGCCAGCGAGACGCCTCCCGGCGAGGGAGGCCTGAAGGACATCGTCCGGATGAAGGCGGCCGAGCTGGAGAAGGATCTCATCTCCAAGGCGTTGGAGGAGACGGGCGGCAACGTCACCCGGGCCGCCCGGCTGCTTCAGATCAGCCGCAAGTCCCTGCAGACGAAGATGAAGGAGTTCGGCCTGCGGGATACCACCGCTCAAGATGGGCGGGACGAGGGCCTGGAGGACTAGTCCCTCGGCGCGAAATATCGCCTGAAGATCGTCGGTTCGAGCCCGGCGCCAACACCCCCCTTTTCACTTCTGGGAGCCTGTATGCGGCCGTCTCTACCCACCCTCGGACCTCCACCCAAGAAGAGCCCTGTCGGGTCGGTGGTGGTCGTCTCGCTGGTGCTCGGCCTGGCGGCCGGAGGCGTGTGGTGGTGGAAGCAGCGACTCGCCGAGGAGACGCCCCCCACCGAGGCCTCCGCTCCAGTGGACGCGGGCACCACCGTGGCCGAGGCCCCCGAGGAGAGCGCGCCTCCCACGCCCGAGGATCCGGTGAAGGCCTCCGGTCTGGCCCGCGCCTCGGTGGAGCTCTCCGGGCCGCTGGAGACGGCCATCGTCGCGGCCTCCGATTCCGAGGTGGGCCCCGCGCTGGCCCAGGTGGTGACGCGCACGCTCGTCTGGTGGGTGGACGTGCCGGGCGATCTCCGCCGCGGGGACAAGCTGGACATCCTCTACGAGGTGCGCGCCAACGAGGAGCCGCTGGTACACGCGGTGCGCTTCACGAGCGACAAGACGGGACAGACGCACCGCGCCTACCGCTTCCAGGCCGAGGGGGAGTCCAATCCCCGCTACTACCTGCCCGGCGGAGAGGAGCTGGAGCTTCGCCTGGAGAACTCTCCCGTGGACGACTACGAGCAGGTGACGAGCCTCCTGCGCGACGGTCGCCGCCACAAGGGTGTTGACTTCAAGACACCCGTGGGGACTCCCGTGAAGGCCCCCTTCACCGGCGTGGTGCGCCGCAAGAACTGGGGCTTCCGCTACAACGGCAACTGCATCGAGTTGGATGAGCTTGGCGGCAAGCGACGTCGCGCCCTCTTCCTCCACCTGGACGAGCTGCCCTCCTCCCTCAAGGTGGGAGATCGCTTCTCCGTGGGCACCGTGATGGCCCGCAGCGGCAACAGTGGACGCTCCTTCGCCCCCCACCTGCACTACCAGTTGGAGACCCAGGGGGACCGCGTGCTGGATCCCTACGAGAGCCACCGCACCTACCGGCGCTCGCTGGGAGCCGCCCGGCGCCCGGCCCTGGAGGCCGAGATCCGCCGGATGGATGGCCTGCTCGACTCCCCCTCCAGCAACGGCTGAGGCCTCCTGCTTCTTGACACCCCTGCCTGTGAAGGCTAGCGTCCCCGAAAATTTCTCAACATTTCTCGGGGGTTACGAAGCATCGTGCCTTCCGGGAGTGTGGTTTCGGAGGTCGGATGTCCAGGCTTCGCGCCGTCGTCGCCGCGCTCACGCTGGGCGCTCCGTTTGCCGCGGGTGCGGCGGACGTCACCCGCGTCGCATCGTCCTTCGAGGACGATGATCCGTTCGGGCTCTTCATCGACATTGGCTTCGAGCACACGCAGCGGCGCACGAAGATCCTGCGCGAGCAGTTGCCCAGCCAGCCCGGAGGGACGCGAGAGTACGCCAACGTGCTGTGGTACGCGGGAGGAGACTCCCGGCTGAACCTGGATCTGGCCGTGGGCCTGTACCGGGACGTTCAGCTCACCTTCGGGCTGCCGATCGTGATCGCCCAGAACGAGTCGCTGGACTTCGTGTCGGGCACCACGCTGGAGAGTCCCAGCATCAGCGACAACTGCGTGAAGGCGGACGGCTCGGTGAACGGCTCCTGCACGACCCCCCAGCCTCTCTTCGGAGTGCCGGGGGAGACCTTCCGCGGCGGCCTGGGCAACATGCGCTTCGGCCTGGCCTGGGCGGTCTTCAACCAGCGCAACGACGAGACCAAGCCCACGTGGGTGGTGGGCCTGGACTACGAGGCGCCCACGGCGAAGATGCTGGATCCCTCCAAGGTGACGGCGCCGGACGACCGGGGCGACATCGGAGATCGGACGCACAAGTACACGGTATACACGGCGCTCTCGCGGCGCATCGGCGTGGCGGATCCGTACTTCCGCATGCACTACACCGTCCCCGTGCGCGGCCCGGGCTTCTACTCCAACTGCGACTCCCTCAACGTGGAGCCGCAGAACCTCGGCTATCCGCAGAACTGCGGCCTCCCGGAGTGGGATCGCAAGACCACCGGCATCCAGGCGCCGCACACCGGCGGGGTGATGTTCGGCTCGGAGTTCACCGTCTACGATCAGCCCAACCGAAAGATGGCGTTGGACATACGGGCGATCGGCAACTACGTGTCCGAGGGTCGCTACTACAATGAGCTGAGCGGCATGCTGCGCAAGCTGCTCTATACCGGGGACTACGCGCAGTTCGGCGGCAGGGTCGGCCTCACCGCGCAGCTCTCGGACGTGCTGTCCGTCCGCGGATCGACCACGTTCCTGCACAACACGGATCACGTGCTGACGGACGAGCAGATCGGCAAGGATCTCAACGGCAATGGGACTGTGGACCTCACCGACAACCCGGATGAGATCAACCCCAACTTCGATTTCCGCACCGACTTCGTCTCGAGGCGCTTCCACGCCGCCGAGAGCAAGACCTTCAACGTGCAGCTGAGTGCCACGTTCCAGTTCTAGGGAAGTACACAGGGGCGGGGGTCCGCAGTAGACCCTCACCCCGTCCCTCTCCCAGAGGGAGAGGGTCCAACCTGGTTGGAGCCGTGTAGGTCCCCTCTCCCTCTGGGAGAGGGCTAGGGTGAGGGATTTCCCT
>QKJM01000262.1 GCA_003249315.1 Archangium sp. | reverse complement strand
GAAGAGGAGATATTTGCCGCGGCGCGCCAGGGACACCAGGCGCCCATGGAGGGAGGAGAAGTCCTGGGGGTGAGCGCCGCGGAAGGTGCGAGTGGCCTCGGCCTCGGCCCTCACCACGCGCCGGCCGTGGAACCAGCGGACGAGGTTGCGCCGGGCGATTTCGACTTCGGGAAGCTCGGGCATGACATGTAGGGCATAACACCGTGCGCGAGCCAGAAGCATTTCTTACTTGTTGGCCCGCGCACACCTGCGCGAAAGAGAGACCCCGACACGGGCGCCTCCCGAGTAGTAAGGAGCGCCATATCCTCAACCCCGTCTTAAAATTTGGAGGCCTCGGACCCTATGGCCGACATGCCGCAGAAGAAGTACACGCCGATGCAGTTCACCCAGCTCAAGGGGCTCAAGGGCATCAGCGACGCGGTGCTCGAGACGCACTTCAAGCTGTACGAGGGATACGTCAACCGGACCAACAAGCTGACCGAGTCGCTCATGGGCCTGCAGGCCAAGGGTGAGGCGGCCGGCTCCAACCCGGTGTACGCGGAGCTGACCCGCCGGCTGGGCTTCGAGTACAACGGGATGGTGCTCCACGAGTACTACTTCGGCAACATGAAGGCGGGAGCCGCCGCCGAGCCGTCCGGCAAGCTGAAGAAGGCGATGGAGGAGAGCTTCGGCTCGTACGAGAACTGGCTGGCGGACTTCAAGGCGGTGGGCACGGCGCCGGGCGTGGGCTGGGCGATCACCTTCCAGGATCCGAAGACGGGCTGGCTGTCCAACCACTGGGTGACGCTGCACAACGACGGCAACATCGCGGGCTACACGCCGATCATCGTGATGGACGCGTGGGAGCACGCCTTCGTGCCGGACTTCAAGCCCACGGAGCGGCCGAAGTACGTGGAGGCCTACTTCCAGAACATCGACTGGGAGGCCTGCGAGGCGCGCCTGAAGAAGTAGCCAGGAAGCATCGAGCAGTCTCGAGGCGGCGGGTGGGCACGAGTCCACCCGCCGTCGTCATTTGTAGGGAGAAGAACCCCTCTCCCACCGGGAGAGGGACGGGGTGAGGGTGCCACGCCCCCCGGGTTGAACCCGTATAAGCCCCCTCTCCCTCTTGGAGAGGGCTGGGGTGAGGGACGACGCGGCACTGAGTCAAGAGCGGCTCACCGCCCTCCCCTGCCCCCGGAATCGCCCTTCTTGCGAGAAGAGGACTTCCGCCCCGTCCGCTTCAGGGGAACACCTTCGCGAACGGAGCGAGCGGCCTCCTGGCGGACGCGCACCTCGCCACGAGCTTCCCGGGAGGCCCGAGAGGGAACGGAAGGAACCTCCACGGAGGAAGGGGGACGCCGCTCGGAGGCAGGAGGGGCAGCGGGAAGCACACCGCGGGAGCGAGCGCGGCGGGCGATGAAGGCGAGGAGCCGCTCGCGGTGGAGGTCGTGGTAGCGGAGGGGCTCGAAGGAGGTGGAGTGGGCCTGGACGAGGCGAAGGACGGATTCGACCTCGTCCTCATCGGGGAGGCGTGGGGAGAACTCGGGGAAGCTGTCCTGGGGGACGAGCTCATCGGCGTAGTGGAGGGTGGAGAGGACGAGGCCTCGAGCATGGGGCCGCACGACGCACAGGTGCCCCTTCTGCTGGAGGACGAGGGAGCCGATGCCGACGCGGCCGGAAGCGCGGAGGGCGAGGGCGAGGGAGGCAAGGGGGCGCCAGGCACCCTCGCCGGGCATGACGTGGTAGGAGGTGTCGAGAAGAAGGGGTTCCACCTCCGAGAGAGCGACGAAGTCCTCCAGGTGGATGGAGTCGCGGGCCTGGGGCTCGAGGGCCTCCAACTCGCCGTGGGAGAGCGGCACATAGCGGCCGGGGGAGACTTCGTAGCCCTTGACGACATGCTCGTAGGAGACCTCCTCGCCGTCGGCGGAGCACACGCGCTTCTGCTGGATGCGGGCGCCATCGGCATCGTGGAGGAGGTGGAAGTGGAGCCGCTTGGACGAGACGGCGGCGTGGAGTCGCACGGGGAAGTGCAGGGGCCCGAAGTCGAGCGAGCCGGTCCAGACGGGACGAGACATGGAGACCTCCCTCTCTCCAAGGTCGGCAGGGCGGGAGGGGGAGACAAGGCGAGGCTGTCCGGCCGCGGACCGCCTCCCATGATACGGCGGGGGCCTGCTAACCTGCCTCCCCACCATGCATGCGATATCGCTCGTCATCCTCCTGACAGTGGCAGCCGGAGCCCGGGACCGCTCGATTCCCACGGGGTGCCGGGACGACCATGAGATCTGCAAAGAGGACTGCACCATCGAGTACGGCGGGAAGATGAAGAAGTACGGCCTGCTGACGAATTGCCTGCAGCGTTGCGACCGGCAGATCCAGGCCTGCACGGACCGGCACTACACGCTGCAGGACGCGAGATTGGATCCGGTGAAGAGCGAGGCAGGAGGGGACACGATGCGCCGGGGTGTGTACCGGGCGACGGAGGAAGCCCCTCCGGAACCCGCGAAGCCGGCGGAGTCCACGGAGCCCGCGGCGTACACAGAGCCCGTGACACACGAGGAGCCCGCGGCGCCCACTGAGCCAGCGGCACACGCGGAGTCGGCTACGCGGACGAAGGAGGACCCGGAGAAGATGGATGAGGAGTCCATCCCGGTCTTCGACGATCCGGCGCCAGAGCCGAAGCCGGAGCCGAAGCCGAAACCCGAGCCGAAGCCGGAGCCGAGGCGAGTGGAGAGCGAGCATCCGCCGGTGCCACCGGAGCCGAAGAAGTACGACATCGCGGACTGGGATCCGAACGGAGACTGAGCCCCCACCCCCTCTCCCTCCGGGAGAGGGACGGGGTGAGGGTGCCGCGGCCCCCGGGTTGGATCGTCACGGAGACACTGAGTCGAGCTGTCGAAGGGCCCACTGAGCGGCGTGGCGAACGGGCGCACAGGGGTCGTCACACAGCCGAGCCAGGAGGGGCCGAGCCTCGACGCGCTTCGAGGCCCCGAGGGCGTAGGCGGCATTGCGACGCAGACCATCGTACCTGGCGCGAGCGAGGGCGGTGCCGGGGACGAGCTCCGCGTACTGCTCGGGGGTCAGGGCGGCGATCTCCATCACGCCGAGCCCGGCGACGGCGCGAGGAGCGAAGCGCTCGTTGGAGGTGAGGACGGGGTGGCGGTTGAGGGGGCAGACGTCCTGGCAGATGTCGCAGCCGAAGATGAGGTTGTCCATCTCGACGCGGAAGGACTCGGGCACCTCGCCGTGGCGGTTCTCGATGGTCTGGTAGGAGAGGCAGGCGCGAGCGTCGACGCGTCCCTGGCCGAGGAGGGCGCCAGTGGGGCAGGACATGATGCACTTGCGACAATGTCCGCAGCGGTCGGCGGAAGGACCATCGGCGAAGACATCCACCTCGGCATCGAGGATGAGGGTGGCGAGCAGCACCCAGGAGCCGAAGGGCTCGGTGATGAAGCAGCCGTTCTTGCCCACGTAGCCGAGGCCGGCGCGAGCGGCCCAGACCTTCTCCATGAGGGGGCCGGAGTCCACGCAGCCGTAGTGCTTCACCTCGGGGTAGGCGAGGGAGAAGCGCTTGCGGAAGGCCTTGAGCTTGTCGCGGAGGGTGGAGTGGTAGTCGCGGCCGCGGGCGTAGCGGGCGATGGGCGAGTCGGCGGCCTGGGCGTCATCGCGGTAGTAGTTGGTGACGAAGGAGAGGACGGTCTTCGCGCCGGGGAGGAGCCGGGAGACGTCGAGCCGCTCGGCGGCCCGCTCGCCCATCCAGTCCATGTCGGCGGCGCAACCGGCGGCGAGCCAGTCGAGGAGCACCTCGGAGGGAATGGGCTCGGCGCGGGCGAAGCCCACGAGCTCGAAGCCGACCTGCTCGGAGAGCTGGCGGAGATGGGCGGTGGGGAGGGGACTCACGGACACTGTCATAACCGCCCGGCCTCGGCCGGGAAGTGCCGAGGGGCTACTTGCCCGGCTTCTCCGGTATCCACTTCACATCCTCGATGCCGACGCGGTGGTTGGCGACGCGGGCCATGACGAAGAGGAGATCCGAGAGGCGGTTGAGGAAGGTGACCACGGACTGGGGCGCCTCGCCCTCGCGCATGGCGGCGACCACGTGGCGCTCGGCCCGGCGGCACACGGTGCGAGCGAGGTGGAGCGCGGCGGCGGCCTGGGAGCCCCCGGGGAGGATGAAGTGCGTCATGGGGGACAGCTCGGCCTCGAAGGAGTCGATGGCCTGCTCCATGGAGGCCACCCACTCGGGCTCGAGCGTGGGGATGTGCTCGGAGGCCTTGGTCCCCGCGGGGGTGGCGAGCACGGCGCCCACGGTGAAGAGCTGCTCCTGCAGCTTCAGCAGGAGCTCGCCCAGCTCCTGGGGAATGGGCAGGCTGCGCGCCAGGCCCAGCGAGGCGTTCAGCTCATCCACCTCGCCGTAGGCATCCACGCGCACGCTGTCCTTCCGCACGCGACCGCCGCCGAAAAGGCCCGTCTCTCCCGCGTCTCCGGTCTTCGTGTAGATCTTCATGACGCGCACCTTGTAGCGATGGGACTCCGACACCGTCCACCGGAAGACGGGGGCGGGCTCCGGAAACTTGCAGTACTTCACACCTGAACCTACATAAACCCATGCGCCAGTACCTCGATCTGCTCGAGCATGTGCTGAACCATGGGACGGAGAAGGGCGACCGGACGGGCACCGGCACGCGGAGCATCTTCGGCCACCAGTTGCGGTTCAACCTCACCGAGGGCTTCCCCCTGGTGACGACGAAGAAGCTGCACCTCAAGTCCATCATCCACGAGCTGCTGTGGATGCTGGCGGGTGGCACCAACGTGAGGGACCTGCAGCGGCACGGCGTCACCATCTGGGACGAGTGGGCGGACGAGGAGGGGAACCTCGGCCCCATCTACGGGCACCAGTGGCGCTCGTGGGCGAAGCCAGGGGGAGGCACCATCGACCAGATGGAGCAGGTGCTCGAGCAGCTCCGGAGGAATCCGGACTCGAGGAGGCACGTGGTGAGCGCGTGGAACGTGGCGGACCTGGAGGCGATGAAGCTGCCGCCCTGCCACATCCTGTTCCAGTTCTACGTGGCGGAGGGGAAGCTCTCCTGCCAGCTCTACCAGCGCAGCGCGGACATCTTCCTGGGGCTGCCGTTCAACATCGCGTCCTACTCGCTACTGACGATGATGGTGGCGCAGGTGACGGGGCTGAAGGCGCACGAGTTCATCCACACGCTGGGAGACGCGCACCT
This sequence comes from Archangium sp., assembly GCA_003249315.1. Classification (GTDB taxonomy): domain Bacteria; phylum Myxococcota; class Myxococcia; order Myxococcales; family Myxococcaceae; genus QKJM01. The sequence goes on along the minus strand of QKJM01000262.1, from coordinate 18 downwards.
GTACCTGAACCACGTGGA
>QKJM01000754.1 GCA_003249315.1 Archangium sp. | reverse complement strand
AATGATGGATGCATGAGATCGGACGCGCGAGTATAGCCGTGGGTACGGTTGACCCAAGGAAAGCGTCAGGGGCGGGAAATCGCCTCGCCGCTCGGACGTCAGACAGGCAGGCACACATGAGCCCCACACAGCAACAGAGCTTCGGTCGCCGCGCGACGCAGGCCTTCACCCGCCTCATCATCGTGCTGGTCATCCTCGCCCTGGGAGGGGCGGTGGTCTTCCTCCTCTCTCAGCTCAACGCCCGCACCTACAGTCTCGTCCTGGAAAATGGGGAATTGGTGGTGATGAAGGGGCGGATGCTGCCCACGGGGGCGGCCCGCTACCGCCCGGGGGAGGCCCGGCTGGCGGACGCCTACTCCCCCATCCCGGTGGAAGGCCGGGACGTCTCCACGTTGGTGCAGCAACGGTTCCCGGACCGGGAGGAGCTGGATCGGGCACTCTTCCCGATGCTGGAGTCCCTGGCCCGGCCGCGCATCGAGTCGGACGATCCGAAGCGACTGGAGCGGGGCCTGTATTTCCTGCGGCGGGCAGAGCTGTTGTCCGGGCTGACGGAGGAGCAGCACCGCATGCTGGAGTCAATGAAGGCGGAGGTGGCCTTCTACCAGGCGAGGATGAAGCTGGAGGGGGTGCGCAGGGACGTGGCGGAGGCCCTGGGGCAGCTCCGTCTGGCCGCGGAGGGCCGGACCCGGCACACGCAGCGAGCCCGGGAGGTGCTCTCCGTGGTGGGCCCGGCGGCGAGCGCGCTCGAGCAGGCGCTGCGCATGGCGGAGTCCAACATGCTCCCGGCCACACCGCCGGAGGTCCCCCAGCTCCCGCCCGCCCCTACGGCTCCGGCCCGGGAGGAGTCCCCGCCGCCCCCTGCGTCGGCGCCTCCCGCCGAGCCGTCCGCGCCGGCGCTGCAGCACACCGACAGCCAGACGCAGCAGCGCCCCGAGAACCCCCCATCTCCCTGAGGCGCACGGTCTTCGAGGGGGACGAATGACATGCACATCTCCTGTGCCGTCCTCTGCACAAGAGGGCTCTCCGCTCGCCGCCGGGCCCTTGGTTTCACAGCGGGTACACTCCTGGCATACCCGCTGCATTGCAGGGGGACATGCTCACGATCCCCGCCGCCCTCGCGCTGACCGCCCTGCTCTCCCTGACGCCCGAGGAGCCCACCTCCCTCGAAGCCACCCCGGACACCGCGGAGAGCGAGGCCGTCGCTCCGGAAGAGGCCACGCCCGAGTCACGAGAGCTCTCCCGCATCACCCTGGAGGATGGGCAGGTGCTTCGAGGGGTGGTGGTACACCGGGATGCACAACGGGTGGTGGTGGAGCTGGTGGGAGGCTCGCGCATGGAGCTACCGGCCGAGGCCGTGGCCAGCGTGGAGTTGGAGACCCGGGCCACGGTGGAGAAGGACGGTGAGCTCCGGTTCGTGGATCCCAACCGCACCCGCTACCTCTATGCGCCCAGCGCGATGATGCTGCGCGCGGGAGAGGGCTACGTCTCGCAGAAGGAGCTGTTCTTCACCTCGTTCTCCTATGGCGTCACCGACTTCCTCACCCTGCAGGCTGGATCCGCCGTGCCCTTCTGGTTCACCCAGGGGGGGTTCAACCTCATCGGGGGGCTCAAGATCGGAGGCCCGGTGCAGGAGGACAGGCTGCACCTGGCGGCTGGCGCACAGGTCCTCACCATTCCCAACATTGGCACCGCCGGCATCGGTAACACCTTCGGCCTGCTCTTCGGGACGGCCACCTACGGCACGCCGGACATCCACTTCTCCGTCGCCATGGGGACGCCATTCCTCCTGACCGGCGGCGCGGAGCCGTTCCCCGGCCAGCTCATCCTCACGGCCAGCGGCAACGTGCGGATGACCAAATCCCTGGCGCTCGTCACGGAGAACTGGATGCTGATAGACAGCACCCCGTACAGCCTCGAGCCGCCGATGCTCAACTCCCTGGCGTTGCGCATCTTCGGCGAGCAGTGGGCGGTGGACGTGGGTGCCATCCGCGTGCCGTACGTGTCCTTCCCCGTGCCCTGGCTCGACTTCACCTACAACTTCGGATGAAGTCCGGGGCTACCAGAATCGAAGGAGCCCCATGCCCCCTGATCAAGCGAAGCAGCACGAGGCCTTCCTGCGAGAACTCGGTCTCGGCTACCCCGGTGCCTACGAGGATTTCCCCTGGGGGGAGCGGGTCCTCAAGGTGAACAAGAAGGTCTTCGCCTTCCTCGGGGCCAACGAGAGCGGCTTGCACCTGTCGGTCAAGCTGCCGCTCTCGAATGCAGTGGCATTGATGCTCCCGTTCGCGACGCCCACCGGCTACGGCCTCGGCAGGAGCGGCTGGGTGAGCGTCCGCTTCGAACCGCACGAGACACCCCCTCTCTCCCTGCTGGGCCAGTGGCTCGACGAGAGCTACCGCGCCATCGCGCCGAAGAAGCTGGTGGCCCAGCTCCCGGGTGGAGCCGAGACGAAGCGGGGAGAGACCGCTCCCCCGAAGAAGCCCGCCGCGAAGAAGAGCACAGCGAAGAAGGCCGCCACGAAGACGGCAACGGCGAAAAAGAGTGCCGCCCGACCAGGAGCCCGAAACGCCTGAGCGGGCGCCCCCCCCCCGGCACGTTCCGTTCCCAACCTGTCTGACAACCAGACCGGTTGCTGCAAACCGCGCCCGGGGGCTCGCCCTCTCGGGCTCCGGCCTCGAGGGAGGGTGTTCGCCAACGGGTCGGAACATCACGGGCCGAGGCCCCAGACCCTCGACGTTCCTCCCGCCCGCTGCTAGCGGCCCTTCATCAGGCCGATGAAGGGCAGGTTGCGGTAGCGCTCGGCGTAGTCCAGCCCGTAGCCCACCACGAAGACGTCCTCGATGACGAAGCCCTTGTAGTCGATCTGCACCTGGGTGCGCGCCCGGGCCGGCTTCTCCAGCAGCGAGCACACCTTCAGCGACGCCGGGTGCCGGGCCCTCAGGTTCTCCAGCAGGAAGCTCATGGTGAGCCCGGTGTCGATGATGTCCTCGATCACCAGCAGGTGCTTGCCCGCCATGGGCTTGCTCACGTCCGTGGTGATGCGCACCTCGCCCGTGCTCTCCGTGCCCCCCTGGTACGAGGACACCCCGAGGAACTCCACCGTCAGAGGCAGATCGATGTAGCGCGCCAGGTCCATGGCGAAGAACGCCGAGCCCTTCAACACGCAGACGAGCGTCAGATCCTTGCCCTGGTAGTCGCGGGTGATCTCCTCACCCAGCTCACGCACCCGCGTCTGGAGCTTCTGCTCATCGATGAGGGTGCCGACATCCTGATCGTAGAAAGCCACGGTCCTACCTCTTATACGTACGCGTTGTTCATGATCTCCCCGAAGCCGCCGCCACCAGGGACGATGTACTGCCGATCATCCAGCCCCCGCTCCTTCTCCCACAGCTCGCCGGGCACCGTGCCGAACACCTCCGGCGGCGACAGGCCGCGATCCAACCGCAGCGCGTACACCACCACGTCCGGGTGCTCCGTCTTGATCCGCCGCAGGAACTCGGGGGTGATGATCAGGTTGAGGCTGAGGATGCGCCGGGGCTTGCCCTGCACCTTCTCCTTGTAGAGCGACACCGCGGTACACAGGCTCCCTCCGGTGGCCCCCATCGGATCCGGGAAGAAGACGAACGCATCGTCGATGTCCCCACCAATCTTCGCCCCACCGACGTTCGAGCCCACCACCGTCTCCTGGGCGTCGATCATCCGGCTCATGATGATGTGATCCTGCCGCACCAGCGCCGGATCCACCGTGGTGTTGAGCAGATCGTACGTCACCTGAGAGGGCAGCGTGCCCGCGCGGGCGATGTTCACCGTCACCGCGCGCACGTCCGGATCGATCACCTCGCCCTGGTAGATGCCCTGGGGCGTGTAGTCCACCATGCGCGTGGGCTGGGCCACCATCTTCCGAGGGAACTCGGCGTTGATGACCATCTTCACCAGGTCCGTATAGAGAACGCCCACCAGCCGGTTGATCTCCGGCTGCATCGTCCCCTTGGCGCACAAGCGGGCGAGCTGCGAGAGGAGGAACGGATTGCCCACCAGGTGGACGTTGTCGCCGTACCGGTGGGGCATCTCGCTCAGCTTGAAGGGCACGTTGGTGTAGAGGGTGTCACGCATGGGGCTTTGGTTCCTCAGAGATTGAAGAGATCCAACGTCTGCGGGGGAGTGGCCTCGGTGGGCTCCGGCCGGTGACACTTGCGGCAGCGCGCCTCGTACGCGCCAGCCGCCCCCACCACCACCCGCTCCCCACTGTCCACCAATCGCTGCGAGCGATTGGCCGGGTTGCCACACACCACGCAGATGGCGAGTTCCTTCGTCACGTACTCGGCGATGGCCAGCAGGTGCGGCATCGGCTCGAAGGGCCGGCCCTGGTAGTCCTGATCCAACCCCGCGACGATCACCCGCAGACCCCGGCTGGCCAGTACCTCACACACCTTCACCACCTCGGCCCCGAAGAACTGCACCTCGTCGATGCCCACCACCTGGGTGTCCTTCAAGAGGTGGTGGAAAATTTCTTCAGCCCGCTCGATGGGGATGGACGTCAACTTCAACTGGGAGTGGCTGACCACCTGCGTCTCGTCATAGCGGTCGTCGAGCTTCGGCTTGAAGACCTGCACCGCCTGCTTGCCGTAGACGGCGCGCTTGACTCGGCGGATCAACTCCTCCGTCTTGCCGGAGAACATCGAGCCGCAGATGACCTCTATCCACCCGATGTCTTTGGGGAATTGATGCACAGGAGAGGATCCGATCGGGGGCTGGGAAGAACGAGGGTCTCCTCTGTCATGCCCCCCCTCTGGCGTCAACTCTCCAGGCGACCCCCTCACCGCCCGTCCGCCCTCCTCTCCCCCCCCGCCTCCTCCCCGCTTCCTCTGGCAAGCATCTTGAAGAAGCGCCCCCTGGTTCTGACGGGGGAGGTCCAGGGTGGCGGCGACGCAGGTGACACGATGGGCGGGTATCGAGGGAGCTTCGTTCCACATCTCTCCGGCAGCGGCCCTGCTGCTGGTCCTCAATCTCCTGGACGGCCTCTTCACCCTTACCTTTCTACAGTTGGAAGTGGCCGAGGAGCTCAACCCGCTGATGCGGGTGGCCTACGAGTGCTCCCCCCTGGTGTTCATGTGCTCCAAGGTTTCCATCGTGAGCCTGGGTCTCACCCTGTTGTGCCTGCACCGCTCCCTCCGGATCGCCGTCATCGACGTGTACCACCTCGCCTTCCTGGCCCACCTCTGTCTCCCAGATGGCGGATGATGAACAAGAAGCCCCGACAGGCTTGATTTTCCCGGCCGAGATGGCTCAGGCTGCCCGCCAGCTCGGACTCCAAGTGTCCGGGGGGGGATCATGAACATCACCGACGTCAAGGTGTACCCGGTCGACGAGGACAAGCTGAAGGCCTACGTGACCATCACCTTGGATCACTGCTTCGTCATCCGGGATCTCAAGGTCATCCACGGCGCCACCGGCCTGTTCATCGCCATGCCAGCCAAGCGGCGAAAGGATGGGACGTACAAGGACATCGCCCACCCGCTCAACGCCGACACCCGCAACCAGATGGAGCGCGCCATCCTCGTGGAGTACCAGCGTCACCTCCAGGAGGTAGCACTCGCTGGCCCACTACCCCCTACATCGAGCGAGCGCGACTAAGGACTTTCCTTCCGGCACGCGGCGCGTTACTCACGCGCCACCATGCAGCCGCGCGATTTCAAGGTGTTCGCGGGGAGTTCCAACCCCGAGCTGGCCCGTCGTATCTGCAAGTACCTCGATCGCCCGCTCGGCAAGGCGGAGGTAGGTCGCTTCTCCGACGGGGAGATCCACGTGGAGATCGGCGAGAACGTCCGGGGGCTGGACATCTTCATCGTCCAGTCCACCTGTCCGCCGGCGAATGATCATCTGATGGAGCTGCTGATCATGTGCGACGCCCTCAAGCGGGCGAGCGCGGGCTCCATCAACGCGGTCATCCCCTACTACGGGTACGCCCGGCAGGACCGGAAGGTGGCGCCGCGCACGCCCATCACCGCCAAGCTGGTGGCGGACCTGCTGGAGGTCGCCGGGGCCACGCGGGTGGTGGCCATGGACATGCATGCCGGGCAGATCCAGGGCTTCTTCAACATCCCCTCGGATCATCTCTACGCCTCGCCGGTCTTCCTGGAGGATCTGCGCAAGAAGTTCCCGGACTCGAAGGATCTGGTGATCGTCTCGCCGGACGCGGGTGGCGTGGAGCGGGCGCGGGCCTACTCCAAGCGGCTCAACTCGGGGCTGGCCATCATCGACAAGCGCCGGCCTCGGCCCAACGCCTCGGAGGTGATGCACCTCATCGGAGACGTGAGCGGCAAGGACGCGGTGCTGCTGGACGACATGGTGGACACCGCGGGGACCCTCACCCAGGCGGCCGCCGCCCTCAAGCAGCGGGGCGCTCGCCGGGTGATGGCCTACGCCGTCCACCCCATCCTCTCCGGCCCCGCCATCCAGCGGATCGAGGAGTCGGTGCTGGAGGAGACCGTCTTCACCGACACCGTCCCCCTGGCGCCCGCCGCCCAGGCGAGCAAGAAGATCCGCGTCCTCACCACCGAGCGGCTCTTCGGCGAGGCCATCGCCCGCATCCACCGCGCCGACTCGCTCAGCTCGCTCTTCGTCTAGTCCCCCCCGCCATGCGGAGGGGCTCCCCTGCCCGCCGGGCGGCTTGACTCCGGCCGCCCGCGCTGGCATGTCGCACCCACGCCGGATCCTCGACTTTCCGGAAGGCGCCCTCCTCGGGGCCCGCCACAGGGGCGGGATGCCGAAGGCGCCAGGAACCGGCAACACACCACGCAGTCCCCAACATCAAGGAAATTCCATGTCCGTCGACAAGACCGTGCTCGAGGCGAAGGTGCGCGAAGGTACCGGCAAGGGCGTTGCCCGCAAGCTGCGCGCCCAGGGTCTGGTGCCCGCCGTCATCTACGGCAAGCACCTGGACCAGGCGCGCCACATCGCGGTGGATCCCAAGGCCGTGCGCCAGGCCATCAACACCCCGCACAAGTTCAACACCCTCATCACCGTGAAGACGGACTCGAGCGAGCAGGAGGTCCTCTTCAAGGACTACCAGCAGGATCCCCTCTCCCGGGAGATCCTCCACGTGGACTTCCTCGCCGTGAGTGAGGACGAGATGGTGAAGGTGAACGTGCCGCTGGTGCTCACCGGCAAGGCCGAGGGCGTGGTGTCCGGCGGTCTGCTCTCCCAGCTCCGCCGCGAGCTCGAGGTGTGGGCCATGCCGCGCTCCATCCCGGAGAAGATCGAGGCGGACGTGACCTCGCTGAAGGTCGCCCAGGCGATGCACATCAACGACCTGAAGCTGCCGGAGGGTGTGACGGTGAAGACGAACGTCAACTACACCCTGGCGGTCATCAGCGCGCCCGAGGGCGTGGAAGAGGCGGCCCCGGCCGCGGCGGCCGCGGCGGCCGCCAAGGGCGGGAAGAAGAAGTAGTCCGCGCGTCGTCCTGCACTCGCGGGGCTGGTCCCAAGGGGCC
>QKJM01000475.1 GCA_003249315.1 Archangium sp. | reverse complement strand
CCACCTCACGCGCATAGGTGAGAAGGGTGCGCACCTCCTCGCTGTCGCGGGGGAAGGCGACTCCATCGGGGAAGGCGGGGAGGCGCCCTCCGCGCAGGGCGACGAGGTCCGCGAAGCTCTGCCCGCGCGCGTGGCGGAGGCGTGTCTCGGGCTCGGTGGACACGAGGGGATGGGCTGGCAGGCGCGAGGGGGGCACCGAGGCCACCACCTGGGCCAGGTGCGCGTCCCGAGGCGGAGTCCCCGGGCCCACCTCCTGCTCGAGGACGGCCCGGGCGGTGTCCGGCAGCGGGTAGCTGACGGCGGTGTCTCCCCAACCATTCCAGCGCCTCACGACTCTCCTCCGGAGGTGTGCGCCCGGCCCCGGCGCTTCCTGTGCTGGGACGGAGTGTGTGAGGCGCCTGCTCGCGTGGCAAGGGGGCGCAGGGTTTGCGCTCGGAGAGGGGGCAGGAGAGCCCCTGGCGCAATCCCTGCGCCCCTGGCGCTCTTGCGTTGTCGATGATTCAACGCGACAACCGGCATGGGGTCTGCATCGAGCCGGGTGGCTCGGCGCTGGAGAGCAGGGCGGGCCAAGGGGCCGGGGTTGCACTCAGCATGAGGCGTGCGCGGCGGACCTTCCTCGGCCCTGCCAAGGTCGCCACGCCCGAAGAAGAAGGAGACACACCGTGAAGATGAAGTGGATGGGCGTTGCGCTTTCGACCGTGGTGCTGGGTACCGCCGCCTGGGCGGCTCCCCCGAAGTCCTCGCCGGCCATGATTGAGAAGGGGAAGACCTCGTACGCCACCAACTGCCTGGCCTGCCACGGCGAGAAGGGCCTGGGTGACGGTCCCACCGGCCAGTACCTGAACCCCAAGCCGCGCAACTTCGCTGCCGAGCCGTTCAAGAACGGCAACAAGCCGGAGGAGGTCTTCAAGACCCTCACCACCGGCATCCCGGGCAGCACGATGGTGGCCTTCGCGCAGCTTCCCGAGGAGGAGCGCTGGGCGCTCACCTACTACGTCCTCGAGTTCCAGCCGAAGCCGGCCAAGGCGGAGAAGAAGGGCGCGAAGAAGGGCAAGAAGAAGTAGTTCGTATCGCAAGCGGCACGGGCCCCCTGACTCCTCCCTCTCGCGGGGGAGGGGAGAGGGGGCCCGAGGCCTCAGATGAGCCCCTCCCACCCGGAGCCGTGGCGGCGGAACGCTTCGCGGAGGCGCTCCACCACGTCCTCGGGCAGGGGGCCGGTCTCCAGGGCGCGCAGGTTGCGTTGGAGGTTCTCCGGGCGCGTGGTGCCCACGATGCAACTCGCCACCCCTGGAGCGAAGGCGGCGAAGCGCAGGGCCAGCTCGCTCCACTCCAGGCCATGGGTGTCCAGCGCCAAGGTCTTCATCCGGTCCCAATAGGTGCCGATGTCATGGGCCGCGGGGCGCTCGGTGAAGCGCCAGGGCGCGTTGCCCAGGGGCCGCTTGGCAATCACCCCGAGGCCTCTTCGCTGCGCCTCGGGAAGCGCCCGGTCGAGCGCGCGCTGGTCGAAGACGTTGACGGACGTCTGTACCGAGCCGAAGGCTCCCGAGCCCAGCGCCCACTCCAGCGGCGCATTGTCCCCCGAGTACGCGGCCACGCGCACCTTGCCCTGCTCCACGGCGCGCACCAGCGCCTCCACCACGCCCGGGCGCTCCAGCACCTCCACCGGGCAGGAGTGGAAGTGGAGGATGTCGATGACGTCCGTGCGCAGACGACGCAGGGCCTGCTCCACGCCCTGGGTGATGCAGGGCCCCGTCCAGTCCTCCAGACCCGGCACGCCGTAGCCGCACTTGGTGGAGAGGATGAACTCCTGCCTGCGGCCCGCCAGGTGGCGGCCGATGCGCTCCTCGGACAGCCCGTAGCTGGGGGCGGTGTCCAGCAGGGTGATGCCCGCGTCCAGTACGCCATTCAGCAGTTGCTCGGCCTCGGCCTCGGACAGCTCCGCGCTCCCCACGGGGCCGGCGCCGAAGCCCATCACGGATACCTCCAGGCCCGTGTTCCCCAGGGGTCGGCACCTCATGAATCGCTCCCCCGCGCGGCCAGGTCGATGAAGCCGCGCACCCAGAGGCGGTTGATGGTGTGGCAGGCCTCCAGCGGGGTGCGCGTGGTGGTCTCCAGCGCGGCCGCGTAGGGCACGCCCAGGCGGGTGAAGTAGTCGGTGACGCTGCCGTCGTGGTACTCGATGAGGCCGTCCGCGTCGGTGTAGTGGTTCTCGTCCACCTTGTCGTTGCGGATGACGCTCGCGTGCGCCGACGCGGCCTCCATCAGCGGCCGGTATGCGCCCTTGTCCCCGAAGGTATAGGCGTAGGTGGCGGCGCCGGGCAGGTAGTTGTCCTGGTGGATGTCCAGCGCGGCCGAGGGAGCGGGGTAGCGGGCGATGTCCTCGCGCACCGCTCGCGTCTCCTTGGGGCCGCCGTCGTAGAGCACCCATCGCAGGAAGGACGTGTCGGTGGGCTCCAGCTCCCCCTTCCACACGCCGGGGGCCACTTCGTAGCGCATGAAGTCGTTGTTGGGCTTCTCCCCGCCGCGGTTGTAGCGGGTGCCGTCCTCGAAGCCCGAGGGGTTGATGCAGGGGTAGACGCGCAGCCCCACGTCCCGTTCCCTCGCGTAGGCCGCCACCTCCTCGAAGTGCTCGGCCAGCGTGAGCGGGCCAGCCGGCTCTTCTCCGTGGAAGCCGGAGGTGATGACCAGCCACCGGCTGCCGGGGACGATGAGCCGGAAGAGGGGGTACTCGACGCCTCCCTCGACGACACGGCCGTACTCATTCACCTCGGCGAGGCCGGTGTAGCTGCGGATGCGGCGGGCGTAATCTTCGTAGTTCACACCCGCTCAGATACCACGGCCGGACTAGCGGGCGTCCATCCGCTCATGGACGTGAGCGCTCACCTGCTGACGCTGTGCCGGGGTGAGGATGCGGTGGGCCTCGATGGCCGCGTCGGCCAGCTTGTGGGCGAATGCGCGGAAGGCGTCCACACGCGCGTCCACCAGCGCGTGTACGCGCTGCGCGTCCGGGGTGGGCGACTCCCACTGCGCCAGCATCTCCTTCCTGGCATCCTTCTGCTCCTCGAAGAGGCGCGTGCCGTCCTCGAAGAGCCGGTCCTTCATTTCGTGGAAGGTCTGCTTCTGGGCCTCGGTGGCGTCGAGCGCCTCCAGCCGGTCATCCAGCTTCCAGGTGATCATCTGCTTCACGCGCTCGGGGTTGCGCGCTCCCCAGCCAGGACCGCCGAAGTGGCCTCCGCGGAAGCCACTGAGGAGGACGACGGCGAGGACGGCGGAGCCTGCGACGAGGAGCTTGTTGCGGGTCTTCATGGCTGTCTCCAGTGGGGCTCGGGGCCCCGTGGTCGGGCGCCGCGGCTTGCGGCGACGGTGCCCAAGATGCGGGGCGCCCGTTACGCGCGCTTTGGGGGATGGTGAAGAAGTGTGAAGTCCGCCTGCTCTCCAGGTAGGGGAGCCTCTCGCGGCACCCCTACCCGCTGGCTCCTTCACCCCTGGTGCAGGGTGTGGCACAAGCGGAAAAGGCCGATCTTCCGGCTCCGGACGCTTTCCGCCGCCAACAAGTTGCGGGAGCGGTTCGTTGTCGCAAAGGTGTGGTGCCGGACCTTCCTCCTGACTACCTTCCAGCCATGTCTTTTACCCATCTCCACCTGCACTCCCTGTACTCGCTCCTCGATGGGGCGATCCGGATGAAGGACCTCATCAAGACGGTGAAGGAGAAGGGGATGTCGAGCGTGGCCGTGACGGATCACGGCAACATGTTCGCCACCATCGACTTCTACAAGAAGGCGAAGGACGCGGGCATCAAGCCCATCATCGGCATGGAGGCCTACGTGGCCGGGCCGAAGGGGCGCACGGATCGCTCGGAGAAGGTGGCCCACCACCTCATCCTGGTGGCCAAGGACAACGAGGGCTACGCCAACCTCCGCTACCTCTCGTCCATGGCGTACCGGGATGGCTTCTACTACCACCCGCGCATCGACAAGCAGCTCCTCAAGGAGCGCAGCAAGGGCCTCTTCGCGCTCACCGCGTGCCTGGGCGGGGAGATCACCAACGCCTGCTTCCGCGGGGACATGGACCACGCCCGCAAGGCGGCCAACGAGTACAAGGAGATCTTCGAGCCCGGCCAGTTCTTCCTCGAGGTGCAGTCCAACGGGATGCCCGAGCAGGAGAAGGCCAACGAGAACCTCAAGCAGCTCGGGCGCGATCTGGACATCCCCCTGTGCGCCACCGCGGACGCGCACTACGTGAAGCGCGAGGACGCGCGGGCGCACGAACTGCTCATGTGCATCGCCAGCGGCAAGACGCTGGCGGACGGCAAGCGCATGCGGCACTCCACGGATCGGCTCTACATCACCAGCCCCGAGGAGATGCTGGAGTACTTCAAGGACACGCCCGAGGCCGTCCACAACACCCAGCGCATCGCCGAGCAGTGCAACGTGGAGCTCAAGCTGGGCAAGCCCATGCTGCCCACCTTCCAGGTGCCGGGCGACCACAACGCGGACAGCTACATGGCGGAGCTGGCGCGCCACAACCTCGAGGAGCGCTTCAAGGAGATCGACGAGGCGCGCTTCCGCGCGGGCCTGTCGCCCGTGGACCGCGAGCCCTACTACGCCCGCCTGGAGCTGGAGCTCGGCGTCATCCAGAAGATGGGCTTCTCGGGCTACTTCCTCATCGTCCAGGACTTCATCAACTGGGCCAAGGAGCACGACATCCCCGTGGGTCCGGGTCGTGGCTCGGGCGCCGGCAGCCTGGTGGCCTACTGCCTGCGCATTACGGACCTGGATCCGCTCCCCTACAACCTCCTCTTCGAGCGCTTCCTCAACCCCGAGCGCGTGTCGATGCCCGACTTCGACGTCGACTTCTGCCAGGACCGGCGCGACGAGGTCATCAAGTACGTGGGCCGCAAGTACGGGGAGGACAACGTCGGGCAGATCATCACCTTCGGCTCGCTCAAGGCCAAGAGCGTGCTGCGCGACGTGTGCCGCGTCTTCGCGCTGCCCTTCAGCGAGGGAGACCGCATCGCCAAGCTGGTGCCCGAGGTGCTCAACATCACCCTCAAGGACGCCATCGAGCAGGAGCCGCGCCTCAAGGAGATGCTCGAGAAGCCCTCGAACATTGGCGAGGTGGAGGGCAAGCCCGTCACCACCAAGGACGTGCTGGAGGTCGCGCTCGCGCTCGAGGGGCTGCACCGCCAGCCCGGCATGCACGCCGCGGGCGTCGTGATCGCCGACAAGCCGCTGTGGGAGTTCGTCC
>QKJM01000273.1 GCA_003249315.1 Archangium sp. | reverse complement strand
GGCCGACCGTCCCCATCCAGGTCCGCGCTGGCCACGGAGAAGGGGCGGGTGCCCACGGGCAACGAGGGCTGCGCGGAGAAGGCCCCGTTGCCCTGGCCCTTCAGCACGTTCACGATGTTGGAGCCATAGCTGGACACCGCCAGGTCGAGCGCACCGTCTCCATCCAGGTCCGCGCTGACCACGCCGGTGGCGTAACCGCCGGCCGTGTAGCTCCCCTGGGCGACGAAGGTGCCGTTGCCCTGGTTGCGCAACGTATGCACCGCGCTGCCGCCGTATTGGTAGTGGGCCACGGCCAGGTCCGGCTTCCCGTCCCCGTCGAAGTCCCCGGCCGCCACGGCCCGCGGGGAGGTGGACACCGCGTAGGTCGTCTGCGCGGCGAAGGTGCCGTTCCCGTTGCCGAGCAGCACGCCCACGGTGCCACTGCCGTAGTTGGTCACCGCCAGGTCCAGGCTGCCATCACCGTTCAGGTCCGCGCTGGCCAGGCCGTAGGGGTTGGTGCCCACGGCGAAGCTCACGGGCGCGCTGAATGTGCCATTGCCCTGGTTGAGCAACACCTGCACGGTGTGGGTGCCGTAGCTGGCGAGCGCCACGTCCGGCCGCCCATCCCCGTTGAAGTCCCCGGCCACCACGCCTCGCGGGTTGGTGCCCACGCCGTAGAAGGCCGGCGCCGCGAAGGAGCCATCCCCGTTGCCCGAGAGGATCGCCAGGGTGTTGGCGAAGGCGTTCGTCACCGCCACGTCCGGCCGCCCGTCCCCGTCGAAGTCAGCGGCGGCGGAGAAGAATGGAAAGGCCGACGAGCCCGCCGAGGTCGAGGTCATCGTCCCCCCCGGTCCGAAGGCGCCCTCGGGGCAACTGCTGACGGACTGTCGGGCCTCGCCCGAACCCTCTTCCGTCTCGGAGAGGGCGGTGCTCCCGCATCCCGCCAGCGCCATGGCCCCCAGGGCGCTCCAGAGGAATCTCGCTTCCATTGCTCACTCCCGGTGCAAAGTTCGAGAGAAGCTTAAACCTCCGGGCTGACATGGCTCATCACGGCCCCTCTCAGCCGAGCCTCAGGCAACGGAGACGGGCGGAGGTGGGCCGAGGCCCCCCACCGGAAAGGCACCGGGAAGGTGTCAAAGGATTCGAGACTGGCTCGCGTGCTTCTCTTGGTGACCGGCCTCCCCCAAGCTAGCGCTCAGGCGGCGTCCACCACCCGGGCCACCCACTGGCGGGTTTCCTCATCTCGAGGCAGCAGGAAATCGAAGCGCCCGGCCCGGAGCAGTTCGACCAGGGGTCGGTCCGCCGCGAGGAGTTCGGGGACGTCCCAGGGGAAGACGAGGGCCGCGAAGCCGTCCTCCTCGAAGCCGGGGGACTGCACGAGGGCTTCGAGATAGCGGGCATAGGTGTCGAAGAAGCGTTCGACATCCGAAGCGACGGGAATCGCATGCGGGGCGGCATGGACGTCGATGTCGACGACCGGCTGGCAGCCCCTCGCATCAGCCAGGCTGGGAACCGTGGCGTAGTAATAAGCCAGCAAGTCCTCCTTCGCGAAGACGAGCAGCGAGCGAAGCGGTTCCGGTCGCTCACCGCGCCAGCGCTCGTTCACTTGGTGGAGGTCGAACCCCTGGGCGTCCACGAGGCGAAGCAGGGTGAGTCCTTCCGCGAGCCGGAAGTGCCCGATACGAGAATGAATGACAGCCAGCATCGGGTCGAAGGGCAATCCCGCGATGGGCGCTCCCGCAGGGGGAACAGGATGTGTCGGAGGCTCCTTCTCCAGGAGGATCTGGTGCCTCTGACAAACCTCCAGGAAATGGGTCAGCCCTGGAAGCGGAGCGGCGGTATTCATCGCGTGTGTCCTTTCAGCGACCGGAGAGGAGCCTCTCCACTTCCTTCACGGCGAGCCTCGTTGCGTCAGCCATGGCCTCCGCCGATTCGCCAGGGGCATGGGGTTGCGCGTACCATCGGGAGAAGTGTCTGTCGACGATGTCGACGACCTTGTCTACTTCATCCGCGCTGGGGTTGGCGCGAGCATTCCTGAACTCCGTCCAGACGCGGTTGATGCCCTGGTGGATCTCCTCTCCCACGGCACTGAGATTGTCGAGCGCGTTGATGTCCTCTTCGGGAAAGCAGTGTGCATACTCCAGTGGGCGACGGTGATGCAGCTCGTAGGGCCCCTTGCTCCTCATGAGTTCGTCCAGCCCGGGATGTAGCTTGACGAAGCTCTCGCGAGCGAGCCGCCTGAGCCTCCTTCTCTCCGTGGCCCCCAGAGGCTGTCTGACGAGCCGCTCGATGCGGTTCATGAGAGTGAGGAGTTCCTGCCTTTCGGCGTGCGAAAGTGCTTCGGCTCCCTCCATCTGTACCTTCGTCCAGAAGCGGTCGAATGCGGCACGTTCAGCTTGGGGCAGACGCCTGAGCGAGGTGTGCAACCAGCCGGCCGCCTTCGTGCCTCCCCTCCGCAGCGCGCGAGTCACCGTGGGGGCGACACTCTCGAAGAGCAGCCCCGCCCTGCGCGTGAGAGGGCCGCCCACGTACCACAGCGCCATCTCTTCCAGCGTGTAGCGCGCCAGCAGCTCCGCGCCCTCGCGGACTCCCTCGCGCCAGCCGCGCAGGATGTCCTCGTGCATCGCCCGGTACCGGGCTGCGAAGTCCGGGTCCATCTCCGGCGGGGAAGCGGGGCTTCGCGTGCGTGCCACCGTCATCATGCCGCGCGCGGTGGGGGATTGCTCCTCGTGCTCGCCGTGGAGTTCCAGGTACAGCGTGCGTCGACCCACCCCGTGCGTGAAGGGCAGCAGCACTCGCGCGAACTGCTCGATGGACTTCTCGGACAGGGGCAGGGGCCCACCTCCCCCGCGCGTCACTTCGTAGCCCTGGTGCTCCCAGTCGGTGAACCTGTCGTCCTCCAGTGCCACCTCCACCCTCAGCGAGGCGGCTCCCCGCGAGGGCACGGGTAGCAACTTCGCCACTCGGGAGGCCATCGCCAGGGCCTCGGCTCGGGTGTTCGCCGACACGCCTCGGCGGTTGACGGGCCAGGTCTTGGCCTCCGGAGGCCGCGGAGCCAGGTGCGTGGCGTCTGAGCCCATCACCCAGCCCGACTCCTCCCGTCGCAGCGTCACCACCACCTCACCTGTCTTGCCGCGCAGGTACTCGGTGAGGAGGGGTCTCAATCGCCGGGCGAAGGAACTCTCCTCCACTGCGCGGCCCTCTGCTCGGCCCTCCTGCTCGCGCCGGTGCTCCAGCAGCGTCAGCGCCCCGCCATGAACCCAGAAGGTGAAGGACAGCCGGGCACCTTCCCGATCCACTCCCTCCGCGATGCTCCACAGGTGCTCCAGCGCGGTCTCCACCTCCGCCAGTCTCGCCTCCTCCCATGACCCTGTGGGCTCTTCGTAGCCACTTCCTCCCGTCCCAGGTGCCATCGCCCCCGCGCACCCCACCAATAGCAGGGCCAACAGCAACGCTTGCCCGTTTCCGATGTTCTCTCGGTTCATGCGGGCTCAGTCTGAGCCAGGTTGGAGAAAAAGCCCGTAAGCCAACCAGAGACCGAGGGGTTGTCGCGCGACCTGTTGCGCCGCAGTGCCTCGGCTCTCGGATTCGGACTGAACCCAATGATTTCAACAGCTTGCAACCACTACCCCGTCCGACGCGATTTATTCCCCTCGTTAAGATAATGAGCGACTCTCCGCGGACTCACGTCGGGTTCCACGCGAGCGCTCCCTCACCCCAGAAGGAACACTCGATGAATCTTTCCTCAATGCTCTCCGTGGCCACTCAGCTCTCAGCAGTCGATCCCATCACCATACTCGGCTTCCTCATTTTGGTGCTCATCAAGGACCAGGTCTCCATGAACCGGCGTCTCATGGACCTGCTGGCGTCTCACTCGCGACCGCGTCGACGGCGCTGACTTTTTTCATCCTGTCACCGGGAATCTTCTGGCACCGTGAGACTCGGAGATCCGAGCTCACGTGCTTCGCGCTCTCGGGCTCTTGGTGGGACTCCCCACGAGACACGCGGACTCCTCCCAGGCAATCCCTCACCCCAGCCCTCTCCCAGAGGGAGAGGGGGCATGCACGGGTTCAACCCTCTGGGCTCCGCACCCTCACCCCTGCCCTCCCCTCTCCTCCTCCGTTCACCTCTTCGCTTTTCCCCGTCGGGAACATGGCCCCTCCTTGTCCGGTTGGTAGCCTCTGCCCATGACTCGGAATCCTTCTTCCCTGCCCCGTCTCCGCAGGCCTCTCTCCCGCCTCCGGACCCTCTCGGCCGCCCTCCTCCTTGGCGTGGCTCCCACCCTCGCCTGCTCGGTCGCTCCCTCCGCCGTCGTCCCCGACGCCCCCGCGGCCCAGGTCACCGCGGCTCGCGAGTTCGCTCCCCTCACCCGCGTCGAGGGCATCTCCGAGTACCAGCTCGACAACGGGCTCCGCGTCCTCCTCTTCCCCGACCCCACCAAGCCCACCGTCACCGTCAACGTCACCTACTTCGTCGGCTCCCGCCACGAGGGCTATGGCGAGACGGGCATGGCCCACCTCCTCGAACACCTCCTCTTCAAGGGCACCCCCTCCACCCCCAACGTCCCCGAGGCCCTCACCCAGCGCGGCGCCCGCCCCAATGGCACCACCTGGCTCGACCGCACCAACTACTTCGAGACCCTCCCCGCCTCCGACGAAAACCTCTCCTGGGCCCTCTCCTTCGAAGCCGATCGCATGATCAACAGCTTCATCGCCAAGAAGGACCTCGACAGCGAGATGACCGTCGTCCGCAACGAGCTGGAGCGCGGCGAGAACTCCCCCTCGCGCATCCTCTTCCAGCGTGCCATGAGCGCCGCCTTCCTCTGGCACAACTACGGCAAGCCCACCATCGGCGCCCGCGCGGACCTCGAGAACGTCCCCATCGATCGCCTCCAGGCCTTCTACAAGAAGTACTACCGGCCCGATAACGCCATGCTCGTCATCGCCGGCCACTTCGAGCCCCAGAAGGCCCTCGCCGAGGTCCAGAAGACCTTCGGCCAGCTCCCCAGGCCCTCACAGCCCCTCCCCTCCACCTATACCGAGGAGTCCGTCCAGGACGGCGAGCGCCAGGTGACCCTCCGCCGCGTCGGCGACGTCAGCGCCCTCACCGCCCTCTACCATGTCCCCGAGGGCGCCCACCCCGACTTCGCCGCCATCGACGTCCTCACCCATATCCTCGGCTCCGAGCCCGGCGGCCGCCTCTACAAGGCCCTCGTCGAGTCCAAGCTCGCCTCCAGCGCCGACGCCTTCAACTTCCAGCTCCATGACCCCGGCGTC
>QKJM01000604.1 GCA_003249315.1 Archangium sp. | reverse complement strand
CACATGCTGGCACGATGCGATCCATCATTCGCCCAGTGGTATCGGGCAGGCCGTGGAGCCCCCCGGGAGTTGCCTGGCTACCCGGTGCATCCAGAGGTGAAGGAGCTGGAAGAAATGTTCCTCCGCTCGAGGGTTCGCGTGGGGCCAGGCAAGGTGGAGGTCATCGAGGATCTGGGATTCGGGCGCCATATGTGGAACGGGAAGAAGGAGAGGTCCCTTCTGGACCTGCATTGCGGTGAGTACTCCCCCTGGGGATCGGGCAATGTCTGCCTGCTCTACCCGCCCAAGTCGGGCGCGGTGAAGGAGCGGTTGCTGCGCGTGCCGGTGCTGTCGGGGATACTCACCAGCATGGCCACCGCGTGGGATCCGGACTTCGCCGTGGCCACCTCGAGCGAGATGGTGGATGCCGTCGAGAAGCGGGAGCGGGAGGTGAGGGTCGGCTGGTTGACGTACCTGTCGCACCGGTTGGGGGAGGTTCCGCCGCTGCCCGAGCCGGTGCGCGTCGAGCCGGTAGGCACGCTGGGGACGCTCCTCATCCTCTCCCCCGAGCGGATGACGGTGAGCGACCCCGAGCACGTGGCCCTCACCGCGCATGTGCGAGAGTTGCTGGACCGGGCGGGCCTCATCGAGCGTCCTGCTCCGGAACCGGACTGAGCCCGGAGCAGGAAGTAGCCGTCTCCTCAGCTACGGTCTCCATCCCCTGACTTCCACCCTGCGCGGCGTCCAGCCGCTCACGCACCCACCGGGCGAGCTCCGTGGGCCCGGCCTCGGCGCGTCGACGCCGCAAGGGCGCCAGCATCCGCCGCAAGGCCTCGGCCGAGTCCACCCGCTCCTCCGGCCGCCGGGCCAGGCACGCACGCAGCAGGGGCCTCACGTCCGCCTCCACCTCTTCCAGAGAGCCCACCTGCGCCTCGCGGATGCGCTCCATGGTCTCCAGGGGCGTCTCCCCGTCGAAGGGCCGGCGTCCTGTAAGCAGCTCATGCAGCGTAATCCCCAGCGAGAACAGGTCGCTCGCCGGCCCCACCGCGGCTCCACGCACCTGCTCGGGGGACATGTACGCATACGTGCCCTTGCGCACCCCGGCGCGCGTCTGCTCGCGCAGCAGCGTGGCCTTGGCGATGCCGAAGTCGGCCAGCTTCACCTCGCCCCGCCGCGACAGCAGCACGTTGGACGGCGTCACGTCCCGATGCACCAGCCCGAGCGCCCGTCCCGCCTCGTCCTCCAGCTCATGCACGGCCGTCAGCGCCAGCGTCAGCTCGTCCGCCACGAACAGGGCCAGCGGCACTCCGGGCAACCCCCGGGCGAGCAGGCTTGCCAGGTCCGCGCCGTCCACGTAGTCCAGCCGCACGTAGTAGGCCCCGTCCGCGTACCCCAGGTCATGCACTCCCACGAGGTTGCGGTGGCTGAGCCGAGCCCCCAGTCGTCCCTCCTCGAGGAACATGCGCTCGTAGTCCGGGTGGCCCCTGTGCTCGGGGCGCAGCACCTTGAGCACCACCTGCTTCTCGAAGCCGGCGGCGCCGAAGGCCAGTGCGAGGAACACCTCGGCCATGCCCCCCGCGCCGAGTCGGCGCACGAGTCGGTACGGGCCGAGCTGTCGCGGCAGCACCCTCACCCGGACTAGAGTAGCGCACGACCGTGAGCCAGACCCTCCTCACCACGCAGAACGAAGGCCCGGAGGGAGCCGGGCCCGGACGCCACCAGCTCCTCGTCCTCGAGGGACCGGAGGCCGGGCGCGCGGTGGGGCTCGGTTCGCAGCCGGTGAGGGTGGGCACGCGCGAGGGGTGCGCGCTGCGGCTGAGCGACCCACGCGTCTCCGGGGAACACCTGGAGGTGTGGGAAGAGGGCTCTGCCTTCGTGGTGAGGGATTTGGGGAGCCGCAACGGCACGCTGTACGAGGGCTCGCGAGTGCGCGAGGTGCGGGTGCGTGCGGGAGCCACTTTCAAGGTGGGGAGGAGCTTCCTGCGCATCCAGGCGCAGGCGCCGCACTGGGAGGTGGCGCCCAGCCAGGCGCGGCGCTTCGGGGAGCTGGTGGGGGAGAGCCTCGCCATGCGCGAGCTGTTCGCCGTGCTGGAGCAGGTGGCGCCCACGGACACCACGGTGTTGCTGCACGGGGAGACGGGCACGGGGAAGGAGGTGGCGGCGCGCTCCCTCCACGAGGCGAGCGCGAGGCGACGCGGCCCCTTCGTGGCGGTGGACTGCGGCGCGTTGCCTGAGGGGCTGGTGGAGAGCGAGCTGTTCGGCCACGTGCGTGGGGCCTTCACGGGGGCGCTGGCTGCGAGGGCGGGGGCCTTCATGCGGGCCAACGGCGGGACGCTCTTCCTGGACGAGCTGGCGGGCATTTCCCCGGCGGTGCAGGCGCGGCTGCTGCGAGTGTTGGAGGAGCGCCGGGTGCGGCCGGTGGGCGGCGACGCGGAGCAGCCGGTGGACGTGCGGGTGGTGGCGGCCTCGCGGGCGGACCTGTCCCTGGCGGTGGCCGAGGGCTCGTTCCGGCCGGACCTCTACTACCGGTTGGCGGTGGTGACGCTGCCCCTGCCCCCACTGCGTCGGCGGCGGGAGGACCTGCCGTTGCTGGTGGCGGAGCTGCTGCGACGGCGGGGCTTCGAGCCGGGCCCCCTGCGCGGCCCCGGGCTGGAGCTGTTGTCCGGGCATGACTGGCCGGGGAACGTGCGGGAGCTGCGCAACGTGCTGGAGCGGGCGATGGTGCTCTCCCCCGGGGCACGAGGCTTCGAGGCGCTGCGCCTGTCCCTGCAGCCCCAGGGAGCGGGCCCGGAGCTATCCCTGCGCACGGACGTGCCGTTCGCGGAGGCGAAGCAGGCGCTGCTCGAGTCCTTCGAGCGGCACTACCTGCGGGACGTGCTGGCGCGAGCCGGGGGCAACCTGTCCGAGGCGGCCCGGCAGGCGGGGATGGATCGCAAGCACCTGAGGCTGCTCGCGCGCCGGCACGGGCTGGTGCGCACGGATTCCGAGTAGGGCCTCCCAGCTCACGTCGCGCCGGACACGCGCACCACCACGGCGGTGATGTTGTCCCGGCTGCCCGCGGCGTAGGCCGCCTCGACGAGTGCCTGCGCCACCTCACGGGCACTGCCGTGGGCCAGCCGCGTCGCCAGGGCCTCCTCACCGAGCGGTTCGTACAGCCCATCAGAGCACAGGACGTACACGTCCCCGGCTTGCACATGGACTCGTTGCACGGTGGGCTCGGCGCGGGTGGTGCCCAGGGCGCGGGTGATGTAGTGCCCGTAGGGCGACTGGCCGCGCGGAGGAGGCTCGCACCCGGCCGCGCGCATTTCCTCGAGCACCGAGTGGTCTCGTGTCATCTGCTCCAGGAGGCCGGAGCGCAGCCGATAGAGGCGGCTGTCGCCCACGTGGGCCACGGCCGCGCCGCGCGGGCCCAGCGCGAGGGCCACCACCGTCGAGCCCATCTCCTTCAGGCGCCCCACGCGCCGCGCGAGGAGGGCACGCTGGGCGAGCTCGGTGCAGTTGACGAGCAGCTCCTCCTCGTGGCTGAGCCCGGGAGTCGGGCGCCGGGGCCAGGTGGCCTCCGGGTCCTTCGCCATGCGCTCGCAGAAGTCGGAGAAGGCCTCCACCACGCAGCGGCTGGCCACTTCGCCGCCCTCGTAGCCGCCCATCCCATCCGCGACCATGAAGAGACCCAGCTCCGGCCGGACCTCCCAGCAATCCTCGTTGTGGGAGCGGCGTCCCACGTGCGTCCATCCCGCGTAATCGATGTGCATCGGTAGTTCCTCCATGCACCGGGGAAGAGCAAGGGGAGGACCACCGCCAACCCCGCGAAAGCACGGGAGCCGCTGGGGTGTCGATACCCCACCGCGTTGATGAGAGGACCTACGGACCGGGGTCTCAGGACCCCAGCGCCAGCGAGATGCTCGAACGGGACAGAGCAGAGCGGAAGGAGGTCCCCTCTCCCGCCGGGAGAGGGCGGAGGGTGAGGGTGCTACGGCCCTCGGGTTGAACCCGTGTAGGCCCCTTCTCCCTCTGGGAGAGGGCTGGGGTGAGAGCGATTAGCGGCGCATCGCGAACTGCCCCGTCGAGCTGTCTCCGCTTGGGGACTCGAGGTTCCTGCCGCGTCCGATGGCCGGAGGCGGCTTGGGCGACACCTCGCGCCTCACCACCCGAGCGTCCGCAGGAACTCCGTGAGCTCCTCGGCCATCCGCGCGTGGGCCTCGGCCGAGGGTTGCCAGTCCTCTCCATAGGGCTCGCTGGTGGGGGTGAAGGCGAAGGCGTGGACGTGGCCATGGCCCTCGGCGCGCAGCTCGTCCACCAGCTCGGCGAGCCAGGTGCGGATGAGGGTCCAATGCATGGTGCCTGGAGGGTACCCGTCGTTCATGAGGGGCCCGATGGCGCAGACGACGAGGGACTCGGGGTAGCGTGAGAGCAGACGCCGGACGAAGTCCGCATAGGCGCTCTTGAAGGACTCGCGGTCCGGTGCGGTGGACAGGCCGGTGTCCGGATCCCTCACCGAGAAGTCATTGGTGCCGAGGTTGATGACGATGGTGTCCGGCACGTACCGCTGGAAGTCCCAGCGCGAGCCTTCCTCATAGGGGAAGGTGCGCTCGTAGAAGATGGGCATCGTCTTCTCGGGGTTGCCGGTGAAGTCGCGGGAGATGCCGCTGCCGGAGACGCACACATGCACCACCTCGGCGTCGAGCTGGCGCGCGGTGAGGCTGCCGTAGGCCTGGGAGATGTCCTGGTTGAGGGCGGTGTAGCCGGTGTTGGGCTCGTTGCCCTCCTCGACGAAGATGCGGGCCTCGTTGCCGTAGCCGCAGGTGGTGGAGTCGCCGATGAACTCCAGCCGCCGGGAAGGGCGGTGAGGGGGCTCCAGGAGCTGGCCCGGGAGACTGGCGCCGAGGAAGCGGGTGGCTCCGGTGAAGGACTCGGTGCGCTTGACGATTTCGAGCGTGTGCTCGCCGGGCTCCAGCTCGCGGAAGACGAGGTAGCGCTCCACGGTGTTGCGCAGCTCGAGCTTCACCGGCGGACGGTCATCGAGGAAGAGGTTGACGTAGTTGGTGTTCTGGATGTTTCCGGCACCCAGGTCCTCGAAGCGCAGCTCCAGCGCCTCCCCCTCGAAGCGGAAGCGGATGGAGCTGCCCGGGTAGGAGAAGGTCGGGGGCCCCGCGGAGAAGTCGATGCGGCCGGTGTACTGGAAGCGGCTGTCGCGGGCAGGGAAGTCGAACCACGGCTCGAAGGGACCACATCCGGCGGCGAGGGCGAGTGCCGGCAGCAGCCAGGGGAATCGGGGAAGGCTCATCCG
>QKJM01000024.1 GCA_003249315.1 Archangium sp. | reverse complement strand
CTCCACGCCGAGGCCGGTCAACTCGGGCCAGCCGGTGCCGCTGGTGACGCAGCCGGTGCCGCTCAACGCGAACCAGCCGGTGCCGCTCATCTCCACGCCGACACCGCTCAACACGCAGTCCGTCTCCGCGACACCGCCCGTCCCTGGTTCTTCCACGCGGTAGCCTCCGCTCCGTCTGGGGGGAGGGAGTGAAAAATTGACCCCCTGCTACGGGCCTGTAGCGTGCCGCTCATGATGATGCCAGCCGCCGCCCTCGGTTCTGCTTCTGGAACGCTGCGTCGCGCAGGGGTCGATCCGCTCCGTCGTACGGTGGAGCGGCTCGGTCACGCGCTGCCAGCGCGGGCCGATGCCACGGTGCTGCTGGATCTCCTCGAGGACGATCTGCGCGAGGGGCTGGATGCGCTGGGCGACGTCGAGGCGCACCTCTCCGATGTGGTGGAGGCCCTGGGTACGGCGTCTCCGCTGGCGCTGGTGGAGGCGGGAGACGACCACCTGGTGCAGCAGCGCCTGGAGCTGCTGTCGGATGTGGTGATGCGGCTGCGCCGCCGGCTGGCGAAGGCGGCGATGCTGATGCGTCAGCGGCCTACCACTTGAGCTGCTCCTTGCCCTGGGCCTTCTTCGCCTGCTCGCCGGGGCGCGAGTAGGAGGAGAGGGTAGCGCGCACCGCGCCCAGGTCGATGGCGCCCACTGCGGCGAGCGGCAGCCGGCGCTCGTCGTCCGAAATCCACACGTGTACCTCGCGCTTCATCGAGGGTTTGTCCACGCGCACCGCTGTGCCCGTGAGGTACCAGGCCTCGAACTCGCCGATGGGCAGTGACACGTGCTCGCGCTTCACCACCGAGCCCGTCAAGCGCCAGATGCGGCGCACGCCGTACACGTCGAAGCAGAGGGGCAGCCCCTCCTTCATGGGGAGCTGGCGCATCATGTAGATGGCGCCCGTCACATCCAGGCCATCGTTCTCGAAGGCGAGCTCGAGGCGGCGCTTCCGGCCGTTGTAGATGTAGTCCCCGCGGACGCGGCGGTCCTTCGCGTGGAAGGCCAGGTCCACCGAGCGGCGAGTCTCGTTCTCGGTGGCGTTCTCGGTGTAGCGAGAGGGGCGCAGCGTCCTGGGATGGAGGTAGCTCACCGCGGTGGCGTCCACCCGGCGCACCTTGGAGAAGAAGGTGTTGGTCTTCACCGTCGCCTCCACCGGGAGGTGGCCTTCCTGCTTGCGCCGCACGTTCAGGGTCATCTTCCCCGCATCGGCGCCCATGGCATCGAGATTGAACTCGAGCACCTCCCCGGTGGAGAAGGCCAGCGGAGTCCGGAGCGAGGGCAGGCTCTTCTCGCAGCGGGGGACGGGCGTCGGGGCGGCCTTCCCGGCCTGCTCCTTGGGATCATCCGGCGGGTCCATATCCGGTAGCTGGGCCCAGGCCGAGGACGACAGGGAGAAGAGAAGGGCTGCGAGGGCAGGGCGCATGACGGTCATCCGAGGGGCTCCAGGTGAGTGGGGGGGACTCCATGTCACTTGGGACGGACGCCCGAACGCTTCGAGTATTCGGACGCTTCCCACCGCTTTCTCAGTCGGTCGGTCATCTCCCGGCGGATGCGTTCCCACCGCCGGGTATTCAACTCCACTTCATATCCCGAGCGGGTGAGCTGGCGCGCGGCCTGCCGGGCGAAGTCCTGCTCGCCGAGCTCCACCAGCAGCCGGAGGTATTCATGGTCTTCCAGCCCGTCGCGGATGTGCTTGAGACGCAGGGACACCACGGGCTGGTGGTGGGAGAAGCCGGGCCGGGCCGGGGTGCCGGGGTAGAAGAGGGTTCCGTCCCCGTTGCCGCCGAAGACGAAGACATCCTCCCAGGGACTCTTGGATGCGACGTAGGCGTGGATGGTGTCGAAGTAGAGTTCGCCGTCCACGCCGGTGAGGAAGGCCAGCGGGCCCATGGCGCGGTTGAGCGGGGCGGGGTGGTCCACCATGTACGAAGCCCAGCCGCTGTAGGCCTTCTCCACCGCGGCGTCCTCGGAGGGGCCGCCGTTGCAGCCGTGCGCGTTGCAGCTCTGGTACCACCACACCTTCACCCCGGGGCCCAGCTTCCCGCGCAGGGCGGGCAGGGGGATGACATGGCGGCACGTCTGCGGCCCGGGGCGAGGGAAGAAGCAGTTGAGGGGGGGCACGAGGATGCCCGCCGAGTCGCGCAGCGCCTCATCCAGCGGAGAGGTGACCAGCACCGGCACGTCCATGCCCGCGGCATGCACCCGCCTCGCCTGGCTTTGCACGAGGAGCATCTCCTCCGGCGTGGGCTCGTCCCTGGCGTAGAAGAAGAGCTGCGCGCGCCAGCCCTTCTCGCGGAAGTGCTCGGCGAAGGCGCGGTAGTACGCGGCCTTCTCCGCGTCGGTGCGGGCCTTGGGGTTGTTGCGTAGCTCGGCGGTGGTGAAGCGGGCCCCCGAGGGCAGGGCCGTGCCCTCCAGGAAGGGCGCCAGCTCCGCGTCGTACGCGCGGAAGTCCACCACCGCCCGGCCCTTCTCGAAGCGCACCGGCGGCGCGTCCATGCCCATGCCGTGGGCGGAGAGTCGGTGCGCCAGCAGCTCGCGCGCGTAGGCCTGGAGTAGCTCCCGGGCCTTGGGCGAGTCCGGCTCCAGCCCGTGCCCGCGGGCGATGCTGTAGCGGGAGATGCCGAAGCTCGTCGGCAGAGAGGCGGTGGCCGGGAGGATGAAGGGCTGCACCCGCGCGGTGACGGGGACGGGGACCAGCTCCCTGCCGTCCGCCACCAGGCGCAGCTCGCCCCGGTACGTGCCGGGGGCCTGGGACTCGGGGGCGCACAGCTCCACGTACAGCACGGTGGGCACGCCCGGCGTGGGCGGGGCCCGCACCGGCACCAGCGGATCCGGCCACGGCCCGGTGTCTCCCTGCGAGTTGGAGGGCGTCCGCACGTCCAGGTACGCCTCGCGCCACACGGAGGTCTCGAGGCGCTGCCCGTTCGGCCCCTTCAGCACGAGGGGCCGGACCTTCACGCTCGAGGTGCCTGGGGGCAGCACCACCTGCGTGCCCTCGCACTCGTTGCGCGCGAGGCTCAGCCGGGCCTCCGCCTTCCCCTTCACCTTTCGCCCCGGCCGCACCTTCTCCAGTACGGAGACTACCTTCGCTCGGGGCGGCTCGGCGGCCGCGGCCAGCAGCCAGGTGAGCATCCACCCCATGCTCCAACCCACCCCCATGTCCTCCCCCTGTCTCCGCGGCGCTCTCAGCGCATCGCGACGGTCCTTCCCTGATGGTACTCCGTCAGCTCCGCCACGAGGGCACCCACCACCAGCTCCGCCTCCAGGCGCACCGGCACGCGCCTCGCGTCCGCCGACAGCCACACGTTCATGTCGCGCTTGGACTTCAGCTTGCCGGAGAAGTCGGTGTACACGCGCAGCCGGTACGCCTCCTGCTTCCCCAGGGGGGTCTCCAGCACCTCCTTCGCCTCCACCGTCGCCTTCAGGATGAACTGCTTCGAGCCGGTGAAGATGGGGAAGGTGTGCTCCTGGCCCGGCTCCAGCGCGCGGTTGCGCAGCGCGAAGGTGGCTCCGGCCAGGTCGATCGTGCCCTCGATGAGCTCGCGGGTGTGCTCGTGCGGTGCCTCGCCCTCGTTCTGTCTGATGATCAGCGCGGAGCGGCCGTCCTCGCTCTGCTTCACCCTCACCCGGCGGCGCTGCTGGTTGTGGTCCTCGTACCTGTCGGAGCCCAGCACCCGCTGGGTGTTGAAGTCCCAGTAGGAGACGAACTTGTCCTTGATGGGCCACACCCCCGCCACCGACTCGGACTTCGCCAGCGCGACGAGGGGCCACACCTGCTTGCCCCACTGCTTCATGGGGGCGCCCACGGTGATGCGCGCCGAGCCGGCCGTCACCCCGAGGTACTGCACCCGATAGTGCGCCTGCTCGCCGGGGCCGAAGGCCATCCGGGTCTCTTCCGCCAGGGCCGAGGCCGAAAGCAGCAGGCCGAAGAGCATACCGGCGAACATTCCCTGGAACTGCTTGCGCATGTCTCTGCTCCTGGCTCGGTACCTCGCCCCCTTGGCAAGGGCGGAAGCTAGGCAGCCGCCAACGGGCTCGCCACCCGGCTGCATGCTGATGGACGAATGGGCGGGGAGTCCATTCAACGGCGAATTCCCGCGTTCATGCCAGAGGACGGACGACGCGGGGCCCCCAGCCCGCCCCCCGGGCGGCCTGTTTCCATGCCCCGACCCGGCGAGGGGACGCCCGCTTCCGCTCGCGGACTGGTAGCCTTCAGTCGGGCCTGGAGCCCACGGCAGGAGGACGAACATGGCGCTGGACTACTACGAGGACGAGGACGAGAAGGACTCGCGCTCGGGCAATGGTCGCCGGGACTTCGACTGTCCCGACTGCAACGCGAACAACCCGCTCGAGGAGCCGCTCGAGGATGGCATGGAGGTGCTCTGCAACTACTGCGGCGCCGAGTTCGCGGTGAAGGCCCTGGACGGCGGCCGCTTCAAGTTCAGGGAACTGTAGGCCGCCGGCCGAGGGGGTTTCAGGGGCGCTCGCCGAAGATGGCGGTGCCCACCCGCACCACGGTGGCCCCTTCCTCGATGGCCAGCTCGAAGTCATGGGTGGTGCCCATGGACAGGCCCGACAGCCCGTGCCGCCGGGCCAGCTCCCTCAGTGTGCGGAAACCGGCGCGAGCGACCTGCTCGTCCTCGGTGGGCGGGGGCAGTGCCATCAGCCCCTCCACCCGCAGCCCCGGCAGGGCGCGCACGGCTTCCAGGAAGGGCCCCAGCGCCTCCGGCGCCAGCCCGCTCTTGGTAGTCTCCGCTCCCACGTTCACCTCCACGTAGCAGGTGATGGGCGACTCCTGTCGTCGGCGTGACAGCTCCTGAGCCACTTCCAGCCTGTCGAGCGCGTGGAAGGCCTGGGCGACCCGGGCCACGTACTTCACCTTGTTCGTCTGCAGCGGGCCGATGGCGTGCCAGCGCAGGCCCTCCAGGTCCTCCAACTCCGCCGCCTTGTCTCGCAGCTCCTGCGCGTAGTTCTCTCCGAAGTCCCGCTGGCCCGCGGCGTAGGCCTCGCGGATGAGCTGCGCGGGCTTGAGTTTGGAGACGGCCAGCAGGGTGACGGACTCGGGGGAGCGGGACGCGCGGGCGCATGCCGCGGCCACCCGCGCTCGCACCTCGGCCAACTGCTCGGCGACGCTGCTCACGGTGCCTCCCAGGGAAGTGAAAGCCCGGCCCGGGTGAGCAACTCCAGCGTCTCGCCCAGCGGCAGGCCGATGACATTGGTGGGGCTGCCCTCCACCGAGGCGACGAGGAAGCCGCCCTTTCCCTGGATGGCGTAGCTGCCCGCCTTGTCCAGCGGCTCTCCCGTGGCCGCGTACCACGCCACCTCCCCCGCGCTCAGCGACCGGAAGGTGACCCGGGTGCGTACCCCCGTGGCGTGCTCGGCCCCTCCCGGTCCGGCGAGCGCCACCCCGGTGTGTACCTCGTGGACCCTGCCTGACAGCCGCCCCAGCATCTCCCGGGCCTCGGCCTCGTCGCGGGGCTTGCCCAGCAGCTCTCCTTCCAGGACGACGGTGGTGTCCGCCGCCAGCGCCCAGGCTCCGGGGTAGCGGGCCTCCACCGTCCGGGCCTTCTCCCGGGCCAGCCTCATCACGTAGGCCTCCGCGGACTCACCCTGTCGGGGTGTCTCGTCAATGTCCGCCGCCGACACCTCGAAGCGCAGTCCGAGCTGGGAGAGCAGCTCCCTCCGGCGTGGAGAAGCGGACGCAAGCACGAGCCTGATTTGACCCTCTGGTGTGTGCATGTTACGGCTGGCCTTAGCAGAACTGCGCCCTGGAGTGGATCTGGATGAATCCCGCGGACCTGCTCGCGGCCATGACGCGCACGGTGGAGCAGCTCGCCGCCTACAACGAGATCGCCAAGGCCCTCACCTCGACCCTCGAGCTCCATGAGGTGCTCAACCTGGTGATGGAGAAGGTGCGGACCCTGCTGCGGCCTCGCAACTGGTCTCTCCTGCTACAGGACGAGCGGTCGGGGAAGCTCTACTTCGAGGTCGCCGTGGGGGAGGGGGCCGAGGTGCTCAAGGGGTTGCAGCTCGCCCCGGGCGAGGGCATCGCCGGCTCCGTCTTCGCCTCCGGGACGGCCCGGGTGGTGGAGGACGTGGGGCAGGATCCGGCCTTCGCGTCCCGCTTCGATCAGGCCTCGGCCTTCCGCACCCGCTCGCTGCTGGCCGTGCCCCTCATCGCCCGAGGTCGGGTGCTGGGGGTGATCGAGTTGGTCAACGGGGTGACGGATGCGCACTTCACCAAGGAAGACCTGATGGCCCTCACCGCCATCGCGGACTTCGCGGCGATCGCCATCGAGAACGCGCGCAACTTCCGGCGGGTGCAGGAACTCACCATCACCGATGAGCACACCGGCGTCTACAACGCCCGACACCTGCGGGCGCAGCTCGAGCTGGAGATGAAGCGCTCGCAGCGCTTCCACCACCCGGTGTCGCTCATCTTCCTGGATCTGGACCGCTTCAAGGCCATCAACGATGCCCATGGGCACCTGGCGGGCAGCGCCGTCCTCAAGGAGGTGGGCGAGCTGCTGGTGTCCGCCTGTCGGCAGCTCGACAGCGTCTTCCGCTACGGGGGGGACGAGTTCGCCCTGCTGCTGGTGGAGACGGGCACGGACGGGGCGCTCACCACCGCCACCCGCATCCGTGACAACTTCCGCAACCGCCGCTTCCTCCAGTCCCAGGGGTTGGAGCTGCCCCTCACCGCCAGCCTGGGCATCGCCACCTACCCGGAGCACGCCCTGTCCTCGGTGGACCTGGTGCGGGCGGCGGACTTCGCCATGTACGCGGCCAAGGCCCGGGGCCGCGACGACATCTGCATCGCCGATCCCAATATGGGAGGCTCTAGCGGCATGCCGGCCCGCGCGATCAAGAAATAGCGAAGGGGCGCCCCCCGGTGAGGGAGACGCCCCCTGGCTGGACGGAGACGGGCTCCGGAGTGGCTAGCCGCCAGCGATGGCGTCGACGGCCTCGGCGTTGGTCACCACCTTGCCGTTCTTCTTCAGCGACTTGAGGAAGGAGTCGGCCATCTCGTACTGCTTGGCCTGCTGGGCCTGGCGCTGCAGGTCCTCCTTCTTGGTGGTGAACTGGGCCTCGTCCGGGAGCTTGCGCTCGCTCACCTGGGCCACCACGAAGCCCTCGCCCACGGAGAAGACCTCGTCGAGCGCCTTCGGCTCCTGGGCGGCGAAGGTCGCGGCGAGCAGCTCGGGCGCGGGGCCGAGGTGGGGCACGGCGCCGGTGGCGGCGTTGAACACGTCCGTCTGCACCGCCTCCGGGCGGGTCTCCGTCTCGAAGCGCAGCAGGGCAGGCTGCTCCTTCTCCGGCGGGAACAGGGCGGCGAGCGTCTGGCCCTCCTTCACCGCGGCCAGCGCCTTCTCGGCCTCGGCGCGGGCCATGTCCTTGGCCTTCTCCCGCTTGTAGAGGGTGCGGGCGATCTCCCCGGAGACCTCCTCCAGCTTCTTGTCCTGTGCGGGCTTCTTCTCCTCCACCTTCACCAGGTGGATGCCGTACTTCGTCTCCACCGGCTGCGTCATCTCACCCGCCTGGAGGGCGAAGGCCGCGTCGGCGAGCGCCGGCTCCCAGCTCCCGCGCTCCACCCAGCCGAGCTCACCGCCGCTCGGCTTCGTGCCCTGATCCTCACTGCTCTCCCGGGCCACCTCGGCGAAGTCCTTGCCGCCCTCGATCTCCGTGCGCAGCTCCTGGGCGCGCGTCAGCGCCTGGGCCTTCTGCTCCGGCGTGGCCTCCGGGGCCACCTTCACGAGGATCTGCCGCGCGCGCACCCGCTCCGGCTGCTGGTACACGAAGCGGTTGGCCTCGTAGTACTCCTCGATCTGCTTCGCGTGCGTCTGCTGGAAGCCGGCCAGCTCCTCATCGGTGGGGGCCGGAACCTTGTCCGCGTACATGGTGGGCAGGAAGCGGGCGAAGGTCAGCCGGGCCTGGTTGCTGTCCTTCTCGAAGCGCGCCCGCACCTCGTCCTCGGACACCACCGCGCCGCTCTGCACCATCTGCATCATCTTCTGCGCGGTGAGCTGGCGGCGGAGCTTGTCCTCGTAGTCCGCCGGCGTCTGCCGGTAGTAGTCACGCAGGACGCGCTGGTAGGTGGTGTAGTCGAACTGCCCGTCCTTCTGGAACGCCGGGCTCTGCTGGAGGATGCTCAGCACCTCCGTGTCCGAGGCCCTCAGCCCGCGCTGCTCTGCTGCCTGGGCCAGCAGCTCCGTGTTCACCATCCGGTCCAGCACCTGCTGAGGCAGGCCGAACTGCCGGGCGGTCGCCTCGCTGATGGGATTGCCCTGCCCGCGGAGGTACTGGAGCTGTCCCGCGTACTCCCGGCGGAACTCGAGCAGCGGGATTTCCTTGTCGTTGACCACGGCCGCAGCCGTGGGAGCCGCGCCTGGACTCTTCGCTCCGAACCCCGTACTCCCCGGGCCGAACGAGAGGGTAAACACCACCGCGATGGCGATGATGAACAGGAGCGAGACGATCTTCTTCGGTTCGAGAGCGTCCTTCATGTTCTCTGTGACCGTTTCTTTGCGCTGTGACGCGCTGGAGCCTTCCGCGAGGAAGGTTTCCCGACGCGCAGGTGTTGGGTGCCCGGCTGGACGGTGGGCGATGAAACGTCCACCCTGTACAAGACCTTGACTGCGTAGGACAACAACCCGGAAAATGCAAGCGATTCAGAGTAGTTAGCGAGCCCCCGGTCCCTCTCCCGCCTCCTCTCTCCTACACGGACCTCCACCCCAGTGCTGTCTCTGCTCAAGCGGTACCTTACGCTGCTGATCGTGAGCGTGCTGCTCCTGTACCCCTTTGGCTCCTTCCTGGCGAAGGGGCGGCGCGGTCGGGAGACGAACTTCGTCGATCGGGTCGTGATCGGCCTGACCGCGCCCGTGCAGCGGGGGCTGATCGCCGTCATCGACGGGGTGAAGGCGGTGGTGTTCGGCTACATCGATCTCCGTGGGGTGCGGGAGCGGAACGAGGTGCTGAGCGCGGAGAACCTGCAGCTCAGGGCGGCGCTGCGGGCGTTGGGGGAGACGCGGGCGGAGAATGAGCGGCTGCGCAGCCTGCTCGGCTACGCCGAGGTGGTGCCGGGGCCGGAGCTGCCGGCGAGGGTGGTGGGGGTCAACCCGGTGTCCAAGCTGCTCTCGGTGCGCATCAACCGGGGCGAGGACGAAGGGGTGTTCCGCGGCATGTCGGTGGTGACGCCGGACGGAATCGTCGGTCAGGTGGTGCGCGCCACGGGAGGGTGGGCGGACGTGGCGCTGGTGACGGATCCGGAGAGCCGGGTGGCGGTGAGGGTGCAGAGTTCGCGGGCGCGGGGGACGGCGGCCGGGACGGGCAAGGGGCCGCTGCGGCTGGAGAACATGCTGCGCACCGAGGACGTGCAGGAGGGAGATCTGATCATCACCTCCGGCACGGACGGGGTGTACCCGCCGGGGCTGGTGGTGGGCCGGGTGACGCGCCTGGAGAAGAAGGAGCATGGCATGTTCCTGGGCGGGGAGGTCGAGCCCGCGGTGGACACCACCCGGTTGGAGGAAGTGCTCGTGGTGGGCAGTCCGTTCGGTAGCCTGGTACAGGCGCCGCTGGGGGGAGAGCGCTGATGAAGTTCCTGGTCGTCGTCGGCCTGGCGCTGTTGCTGCTCACCGTGGAGTCGGTGCTGGTGCAACAACTGGGGCTGGCCATCAGCCGCATCGACGTGACGGTGGTGCTGGTGGCCTTCCTGGCGTTGCGCGCCGGCACGCGGGAGGGGGCCATGTCCTCCTTCGCGGTGGGGTACCTGCTGGACTTGATGAGCGGCCAGCCCACCGGCCTCTTCACCTTCCTGGCTGTCTTCATCTTCCTGCTGGGCAAGCTGGTGGTGAAGCTGGTGGAGGTGCGCTCGCGGCTGACGTTCGCGCTCTTCGCCATGGGCGCGGACGTGGGGCACGGGCTGCTGGCCTCCTTCTTCACCTGGTTGACGGCGCGAGAGGGCGTGGCGGCGGTGTCGTTGTCGGGCCTGCCCACCCAGGTGGCGCTCACCGGCCTGGCGGCGGCGCTCCTCCATCCGCTCCTGCGCCGCTTCGAGGTGGAGCGTCCTTCCTCCGTGGGGATGCTGCGGTGACGCACCCGACTCTCGGCGAGACGACCCCGGGGAGGGATCTCAAGCGCCGCTTCGTCTGGCTGGGGCTGGCCATGGTGGCGGGGTTGATGGCGCTCGTCGTGCAACTCTACCGGCTGCAGATCACCCAGGGAGAGGAGTACGCCGCCAAGAGCGTGGCCAACTTCGTCAAGCACGTGCGGCTGCGCGCGGATCGCGGCCTCATCAAGGATCGGAACGGCGCCATCCTGGTGGACAGCCGCCCCTCCTTCGATGCCTTCATCACCCCCGCCTTCTGCACCAACTGCTACGACGAGGTGCTGCCGCGGCTCGGCGCGCTGCTCGGCTGGGACGAGGAGCAACTGGGCAAGGTGACGGATCAGGTGCGCGCGGCCCGTCGCTCCGCCCCCTTCCACATGCTGCCGGTGCAGATCGATCTGACGAGAGATCAATATGATCAGCTCAACGCCCGGCGAGACATCCTGGACGGAGTGGAGGTGGTGCCCGTTCCTCACCGCAACTACCGCACCGGGAGCGTGCTCTCGCACGTGCTCGGGTACATGAACGAGATCACCTCCGAGGAACTCTCGCGACTCAACGCGGAGGGAGGCAGCTACGCGCTGGGCGACTACATCGGCCGGCGGGGCCTGGAGCGCTCCTTCGAGTCCAGGCTTCATGGCAAGGACGGGGTGCGCAAGGAGGTCGTCAATGCGCGAGGCCGCGTCATCGAGGAGTTCAGCGACAAGCTGGGTGAGGACGCGGTGGTGCCCTCGCGGCCGGGAAAGAACCTGGTGCTCTCCATCGACATGCGCTTGCAGGAGGAGGCCGAGCGGGCCTTCCCCGGCGCCGCCGGTGCGGTGGTGGTGGTGGACGTGAAGACGGGCTTCATCCGTGCGCTGGTGTCACGCCCGGGGTTCGATCCCAACCTGCTCACCGGACGCATCACCTCCTCGCAGATGGCCGCGCTGATGAAGAATCCGCTCTTGCCGATGGTCAACCGGGTGACGGGCAACCACTTCAGCCCGGGTTCCACCTTCAAGATCATCACCGCGCTGGCGGCCTACAAGACGGGCCTCTACCGACCGGAGACGGTGGTGAACTGCCCTGGAGGCTACCGGCTGGGCTCTCGCACCTGGCGCTGTCACCGGGAGAGCGGCCACGGGCCGGTGAACGGCAAGACGGCCATGCAGTACTCCTGTGACACCTGGTTCTACAAGGTGGCGGACGTCATCGGGTTGGATCCGATCGCCGAGATGGGCAAGGCGCTGGGGTTGGGCCAGTCCACCGGCATCGAGGTGATGAACGAGGTGCCGGGCATCATGCCCTCCACCGCGTACCACGATCGACTGTCCCCTGGCGGCTACACCAAGGGCATGGCGCTCAACAGCGCCATCGGCCAGGGCGATGACAACGTCACCCCCTTGCAGCTCGCCATGGTGTACGCGGCGATCGCCAACGGCGGCACGCTGCTCAAGCCGCAGCTCGTCGAGCGGATAGAGGGGCTGGCGGGGGAGGTCTCCGAGCGGTTCGAGCCACGGGTGGTACGCAAGGTGGAGATTCCGCCGGAGCACCTCGCGGCGGTGAAGGCGTCGCTGGTGGCGGTGGTGAACGAGCCGGGAGGCACCGCCTTCCGGCAGAGGCTGCCGGACGTGGTGGTGGCGGGGAAGACGGGGACCGCGCAGGTGGCACGTCTGGGCTCGGTGCGCCTCAAGACGCACCAGATGGACTACTTCCAGAGAGATCATGCGTGGTTCGCCGGCTTCGCTCCCGCGGAGGAGCCGGAGATCGCGGTGATAGTGCTC
This sequence comes from Archangium sp., assembly GCA_003249315.1. Taxonomy (GTDB): domain Bacteria; phylum Myxococcota; class Myxococcia; order Myxococcales; family Myxococcaceae; genus QKJM01. Next base: position 7,252 of record QKJM01000024.1, on the reverse strand, counting down.
AACGAGCACGGAGGTCACGGCGGTGCGGACGCGGCGCCCACGGCCAAGGCGGTCTTCCAGAAGTACTTCGAGCTGAAGAAGGAGGACGAGGCCCGGCCGCCTTCGCGACAGGAGACGCCCTACGTGCCTCCGGAGGATGCGGTGCCGGCCTCCAACGACGTCGCGCTCACCCGGGGTCGAAGGGCCCCGGCGGTGGGGAGGAACGATGCAGCTACGCATTGAGCGGCGGATGGTGTCCCACGTGCCGTGGGGGCTCATCTTCTGCGTGCTCGCGGTGGCGGGCCTGGGCATCTACAACCTGGCGTCGGCCTCGCGCGCCCAGAGCAACCCGGTGTGGACCAGCCAGGCCGGCTACGTGGGTGTGGGCGTGGTGGCCGCGCTCATGGTGTGCCTGGTGGACTACCGCGTCCTCCACCGCATGGCCCTGCCCCTCTACGTGCTCAACATCCTGGCGCTCATCGCGCTGCGCTTCGTGGGGCACAAGGCCAAGGGCGCCGAGAGCTGGTTCGTGCTCGGGCCCCTTCGCGTGCAGCCCGCCGAGTTCATGAAGATCGGCGTGCTGCTGATGCTGGCGAAGATCTACCACGACGACTTCCGGCCCAACGACGACTCCCACGGGCTCAAGCGCCTATGGAAGCCGGTGCTGGTGGTGATGGTGCCCTTCGCCCTGGTGCTGGCGCAGCCGGACCTGGGCACGGCGCTGATGATCTTCCTCTCCTCGCTGACGGTCCTCCTCTTCGGCAAGGTGCGCTGGTACCTGGTGGCCACGCTGGTGGCGGGCATCCTGGCCGGGGCGATCGTCATCTGGAACGACTACGTGCGGGAAGCACCGGAGCCGCGCACCACCATCGTGCGGCACATGCTCAAGGCGCATCAGAGCAAGCGCATCTCCGGGTGGTTGGATCCCGAGGCGGATCTGCGCGGCAGTGGCTACCACGCGGCCCAGTCGAAGATCGCCGTGGGCTCCGGGGGCCTGTCCGGCAAGGGGTGGAAGGAGGGCACCCAGACGGGCCTGTCCTTCCTCCCCGAGCAGCACACGGACTTCGTCTTCTCCGTGTGGGCCGAGGAGCAGGGCTTCGTGCTCTGCGTGGTGCTGCTGGTGCTCTACGGGCTCGTCTTCACGTTGGGGTTGGGAGTGGGGTTCAACGCGAGGGATCGCTTCGGCGCCTTCGTGGCGGTGGGCGTGGTGGCCATGCTCTTCTGGCAGGTGTTCGAGAACATCGGCATGGTGATCGGCCTCCTGCCCGTGACGGGCATCACCCTGCCGCTGTTGAGCTATGGCGGCTCGTCCATGGTGAGCGTGATGGCCAGCGTGGGGCTGCTGGTGAACATCAGCATGCGCCGTCACATGTTCTGAGTCACAGGCCCCGACCGGTGAGCAGGGTGGTGGCCACGGTGAAGTAGATGACCCCGCCCGTTACGTCCACCAGCGTGGCCACGAAGGGCGCGGAGGCCGTGGCCGGATCCAACCCGAGGCGCCGCAGCAGGAAGGGCAGCATGGAGCCGCAGAGGGTGCCGAATGTCACCACCCCCAGCACGCTCAGGCCCACCGCCACCCCCACCCAGGCGAAGTAGGGGCCATAGAGCGTCTCCCGCTCCGGCCACATGAGGATGCGCAGCAGGCCCAGCAGGCCCAGGAAGAAGCCCAGCGCCAGCCCGCTGAAGGCCTCTCTCGCGGCCACTCGCCACCAGTCCTTCAGACTCACATCACGCACCGCCAGCGCGCGGATGATGAGCGACGTGGCCTGCGAGCCCGAGTTGCCTCCCGAGGAGATGATCAGCGGCACGAAGCTGCTCAGGAAGACCGCCCGGGCGATGGCGTTCTCGTAGTACGCCATGGCGGTGGCGGTGAACATCTGCCCCACGAAGAGCACCGTCAGCCAGCCCACCCGCTTGCGCATCATCTCGCCGATGCCGCTGTCCAGGTAGGGCGCCTCCAGGGCCTCCATACCGCCGATGCGCTGGATGTCCTCCGTGGCCTCCTCCTCGGCCGCGTCCAGCACGTCGTCCACGGTGATGATGCCCACCAGCACCCCCTGCGAGTCCGTCACCGGCAGCGCCACCCGGTCGTACTTCTCGAAGTAGCTGATGAACTCCTCGCGGTCCGCCGTGGCCGGGATGCTCACGAGCTGCCGATCGTGGATGTCCGTCACCCGGGTGCGCGGATCCGCCAGCACCAGTGACGCCAGCCGCACGTCGTCCAGTAGCCGGCCCTTGTCGTCCACGATGTAGAGCACGTGGATCGTCTCCCGGCCCTGCCCGTGTGCGCGCACGTACTCGAGCGCCTCGCCCGCCGAGAGGTTCCCGGGGATCGTGAGGTACTCCGGCGTCATGTAGCGGCCGGCGCTCTTCTCCGGGTAGCCGAGCAGCGAGCGCGCCATCGCGAGCTCCCCCGGCGACAGCGAGGTGAGCACCCGCTTCGTCACCTCCGCCGGCAGCTCCTCCAGCAGGCGCGTGCGATCGTCCGGCGCCATCTCGTCCAGCAGGTTCTTGAGCTGCTCGGTGCCCAGCGTCTCGACGATCTCCGACTGCTGGTGTGGCGACAGGTACTCGAAGACGAGCGCCGCCGTGTCGCGCGGCAGCAGCCGGAAGAGGACGGCGCTCTCCTCGGGGGGGAGATCCTCGATGACCTCGTCCACATCCGCGGGATCCATGTCCGTGAAGGCGTCACGGAGCGCATCCCAGTCCTTGGCGGCGATGAGCGCGTCGAACTCTGGCTTCAGGAGGTTTCCCAACATCGTCAATCTCCACGCGCGGACGGGCGCGGGCATGGTGTATGAAACTCGTCTGTTGGGGTACGGAAATCTGTCCCTTCCCCCCCGGAGGTGAGGCATGGCCCAGAAGTCCAAGGCCCCCGTGCGGCAGACGGCGGCGTTCCCGGTGTCACCCGCTCCCGAGGCGCGAGCGTTCCCCTCGGCTCCTCGGCCCGGCTTCGGTTCCCGGGTCTCGGTGCCCGTGCCTTCTCCAGGAGGGGGCCCCTCGGCGCCGATCATCGAGCCCGGTGGGGAGGATGAATTCGAGCACCGGCACTTCCCTCGTGCCCGGCTCTCCACGCGTTTCGAGCTGTGGATCGACGAGGAGGGGGACCGACGCTTCACCGCGAGTCTCCGCTCGGTCAACGTGAGCGTGGGAGGAGCCTTCCTGGAGAGCACCTTCTTCCTGCCGCTGGACACCGAGCTACGGGTGAGCTTCTCGCTGGAGGAGGGCGCCGCACCCGTGGAGGCGCGGGCCCGGATCGTTCGCGAGGAGCGGGAGGAGGAAGGGCGCACTGGCTTCGGCATCCGCTTCGAGGAGTTCTACGGGCAGACGGAGGTGGCCCTGGCACGCCTCTTCCTGGACATGCGGCTGCGCCTCTTCGCCGAGGAGTACCTGCGCTCCAACCGGGCCCGCGGTCTGCCCAACGAGCTGGAGCGGGTCGTGGACGCGCTGGCCGCCTGGGAGCTCCTCAAGGCCAACGCCCCCACGGATACCTGGAGGGGCGAGTAGCCCATGGCGCGCAAGGGACAGAGGGGCTCCCGCGACGTCAACTCCCCGGGCTCGCTCTCGCTGGCCGACGTGGATCTCTCCCAGAAGGTCCGCGACAAGAAGGCCTACCGCGAGGAACTCAAGCACCTGCAGCGGGAGCTGTTCCGCGCGCAGATCGATCTCTACCAGCAGCACCGCCGGGCCATCATCGTCTTCGAGGGCTGGGACGCCTCGGGGAAGGGTGGGGCGATCAAACGGCTGAGCGCGCGGATGGATCCGCGTGGCTACAAGGTCTGGCCCATCTCCGCGCCCTCGGAGGCGGAGCGGCGGAACCACTACCTGTGGCGCTTCTGGCAGCGCGTGCCGAGCCGGGGTGAGCTGGCGATCTTCGACCGGAGCTGGTACGGCCGGGTGCTGGTGGAGCGGGTGGAGGGACTGGCTACCCCCGCCGAGTGGCAGCGCGCCTACGAGGAGCTCAACGCCTTCGAGCGGATGCTCACCGATGACGGCGTGCGGATGGTGAAGTTCTTCATCCACCTGGATCAGCGGACTCAGCTCGAGCGCTTCCGGGCCCGGGAGACGGATCCTCTCAAGAGCTACAAGATGAGCCCCGAGGACTGGCGCAACCGCGAGAAGTGGGAGCAGTACGAGGAGGCCATCCAGGAGATGCTGGACCGGACGCACCGGCCGGACGCACCCTGGCACCTGGTGGCGGGCAACGACAAGAAGCACGCGCGGCTGGAGATCCTCCGCCGCAGCCTGGAACTGCTGGGCTGAGGTCTGCGCGCCGCACGACCGCGCGGAGGCTCGGTGGAGCACTCCGCGCGGGTGCGGAGCCGCCTCAGGTGGTGACGACTTTCTGGATCGCCGCCTCGAGGCGGGCCTTGGGCACCGCGCCGACGATCTGCTCCACCACCTTGCCGCCCTTGAAGACCAGCAGGGTGGGGATGGACCGGATGCCGTACTGCTGCGGCGTGTCCTGGTTGTCGTCGATGTTGATCTTGGCCACCTTCACCTTGCCCTTGTACTGGCTCGCCAGCTCCTCCACGGAGGGAGCGATGGCCCGGCACGGGGCACACCACGTGGCCCAGAAGTCCACCAGCACAGGGTGCTCGGACTTGAGCACCTCCCTTTCGAAATCCGCGTCCCCGATGTTCAGCACGTCAGCGCCTGCCATGGTGTGTCCTCCGGCTTGCAGGGTAGGCAAGGAGGCGCGTGCTCTAGTACGCGCCCGCCGAGCCTGCAAGGACCCTTCTCCTTCTCAGGTCCTTCGCCTGCTCAGATGCGGACGAGGCGAGTGGGTTGCAACCCGTTCCGAGCGCAGATGGCGCTTCGGCCCGGCGCCAGAGGGTGTAAGCTGACGCTCGTGATGAGGCTCTTCCTTCCCCAGACCCAGCTCGAGGAGTGGGCCCTGGAGGACAAAGCGGACGTTCGAGACGGTCAGTTGGTGGTGACAGGTGAGGAAGGGGTGTACCCGGTCACACCTGCCGTGCATTTCCTGCATACGGTCTCGGGAGAGGACACGGAGGGGCTGCTTTCCAAGGTGAAGACCGAGGCGCAGCTCCAGGGTCTGGGGGCCGAGCAGATGGCGGACTCGGTGCTGCTCGGGGAGACGGCATACGAGGTCGTTCCGGGTTATCTGGCGGAGGTGTCGGTGATTCCTTCCTCTTCCAACGGCCAGCCTGGCTCCGAGACGGACCTCCTGGCGGCCTTCCTCCTCAACAAGATGGGCTGAGGCCGTCTGTCCATGAGGGTCATTCGAACGCCATGAATCACGCGTTGCTCTCGCTCGCCTGTCACGCCTACATCATCGCGGCGCTGGTGTACCTGGCCCATCTCGTCCGGCAGATGGAGGGGCTGGCCCTCGCGGGGCGGGTGTTGGTGGGGACGGGGCTGCTCCTGCACGGGGTGGCCCTCCTGGGGCTGTTCGGGGCGCAGGGCGGGCGGCCGGTGGGGCTGGGCCAGGGATTCTCCACGTTGGCCTTCCTGTTGTTGGCCATCTTCCTGGTGCTGGACGTTCGCTACCGCAAGCCGGTGCTCGGCGCCTTCCTCACCCCGCTGGCGGTGGCCGTGGTGCTGCCGGGCCTGTTGCTGGGAGGAGGGCAGCCGCTGAGTCCGGAGGTGCAGCGCCCGCTGCTGCCGCTGCACATCACCATCGCCCTGCTGGGCATGGCCGCCTCGGCGGTGGCCACGGGGGTAGCGGTGATGTACCTGGTGATGGAGCGGCAGGTGAAGGGCAAGCGCTTCGGCCTGCTCTTCTCGCGCCTGCCTTCCCTGGAGTTCCTGGACACCCTCAACCGTCGGCTGGTGGTGATGGGCTTCATCGCGCTGTCGGTGACGTTGATTACGGGGGCCTTCTTCTCCAGCGCGTCGCCGGGTTTCGTGTGGAGCTGGGAGTCGAAGCAGATCGCCACGCTGGTGGCGTGGGGAGTGTTCGCCAGCCTGGTGGGTGCCCGGTCCTTCGCCGGGTGGCAGGGACGGCGCGTCGCGTTGTTGACCATGACGGGATTCGGTCTGCTGCTGGTGTCCTTCCTCTCGTCGTATGACTTCAGCCACGCTGGAGGTTGGCGCTAGTCATGGAGTTCCTGTGCATCGGTCTTTCGCACCGGACGGCGCCGCTGTCCTTGCGTGAACATCTCGCGTTGCCGGAGGCGCGGCAGGAGGAACTGCTGCGGAAGCTGGCTCAGGCGCCCACCGAGGCGCTGCTCGTCTCCACCTGCAACCGGGTGGAGCTGTACATTGTGGCCCCGGACGCGAACCAGGCCCGCGATCGGGCCCACGAGGAGCTGCGGGCGCTCGGAGGGCCGGAGACGCTCCTGCACCTCTATGAGTACCAGGGCGAGGCCGCGCTGGTGCAGCTCTTCCGGGTGGCCTCCAGCCTGGACTCGATGGTGCTGGGCGAGGCGCAGATCCTCGGCCAGGTGAAGGATGCCTTCGAGCTGAGCCAGGGCGCGGGGGCGGTGCGCGGGGAGTTGACGCGCGTGTGCTCGGCGGCCTTCGGCTGTGCCAAGCGGGTGCGCACGGAGACGGCGATCGGCCGCTCGGCCACCTCCATGGCGAGCGCGGCGGTGTCCCTGGCCAGCAAGGTGTTCGACGGGCTCGGCGGGAAGACGGTGCTGCTGGTGGGGGCGGGGGAGATGGCGGAGCTGGCCGCGCGGCACCTCAAGCAGGCGGGGGCCAGCCGCATCCTGGTGTGCAACCGCACCCTGGAGCGCGCGGAGGCACTGGCGGCCGAGGTGGGCGGGACGGCCCGGCCCTTCGAGGAGCTGTTCTCGCTGCTGGCGAGCGCGGACGTGGTGGTGTGCAGCACGGCCTCTCCCGTGCCCATCTTCACCCGGGAGAACGTGGGCGCGGTGGGCAAGGCGCGGAAGCATCGCCCGCTCTTCATGGTGGACCTGGCGGTGCCGCGCGACATCTCCCCCGACGTGGCCGAGCTGGTGTGGGTCCACGCCTACGACGTGGACGACATCCAGAAGTTCGTGGCGGACAACGCCGCGGCCCGCGCCGAGGAGGCGCAGAAGGCGGGTGTGCTGGTGGCGCAGGAGGTGGCTCGCTTCGTTCGCCAGCGCGCGTTGCGCGAGGGTGTTCCGGTGCTGGCCCGCCTCCGCCAGCGCGCCGAGGCCATCGCCCGTGCCGAGGTGGAGCGCACCCTCTCCGCGCTCGGCGACGGCCTGACGGACAAGCAGCGCAAGAGCATCGAGGCCATGGGGCGCGCCATCGTCAACAAGCTGCTCCATGAGCCCACCGCCCGGCTGCGGGCGGGCGGCCCCGAGCACGAGGGCAACCG
>QKJM01000002.1 GCA_003249315.1 Archangium sp. | reverse complement strand
CGAACATCTCGCCCCGCCGCTTCATCCGATCCTCATCCTGCAGCTCTTCCACGTAGCGCAAGCCCAGCAGGGCGGCCACGCCAAAGGCGGGGATGTCCAGCAGCGCCACATACCGCGCCGGACCGGAGAGGAAGAGGCCAAGCCCGAGGAACACCACGCCCGCCCCCACGGCGATCCAGAAGTTGCGGTTGCGCACGATAGGCTCCACGGCCTCCATGCTCCGCGCCTCCTCGTCCGCCACCTCGCGCTCGGAGTTGAGCCGCTCCAGCGCCTCGTCCCGCCGGACCACGGTTCGAGAGAAACGCTCCGCGCGATCGTAGAGATCCTTCGGGAGCCCCATCGCCTCGGGGGTGGGCTCGGCCGCCCAGGCGGCCTCCGCCTCGCGCAGCTTCTCCTTGAGCCCCTCGGTCCCACGCAGCCTCGACTCGAGGTCGAACACCTGCGAGTTGAGCCCATCCACCTCGAACTGGAGGCTGTCCACCTCCTTGCACAGGACGTACTCCGCCTGCAGCTCGCGCAGCCTCGCCTCGGCGGCGGGAATGTCCGACGCGGGCGCCACCGGGTGCGCGCCGGAGAGGCCCGGCGAGGACTGGGTGTGCAGCCCTGGCGAGGATTGGGAGTGCAGCGAGGGCATGCCGGGAGAGGACGCTCGCGCGGCGCCTCGCGGCCGACGCGAGGGAAGCTGCGAGGCCTGCACGGTGAAGAGATGCTCGAAGGTGCCTCGCGGCAACAACCCAGCCTGGCCACGCAGGAACTGGGTGGCCTCGCCGGCGTCCTGGGTCACCAGCTCCGGCTGCTGGGTGGAGGGGTTGAGCCGGTGCAGCGACCCACCTCCGCCCAGCTCGCGCAACACCCGGTAGGTGATGCCGTCCTGCCCCACGAAGGTGACGGCGGCCTTCCCCACGCGCTGTCCCGGCGCCACCAGGGGAGCATCTCCTCCCCTCCCATCTGGATAGAGCAGGGCGAGCGACAACTGAGCCAACGGGCTCGGCTCCAGGGGTGGCTTGAGGACCACGTACCCAGCGGGCAGGGCGAAACGGCCTTTGGGGGAGAACCCCCGGACGTTCTGGACGGCGACCTCGACGAAGTGCATGCGCTCTCCATTGTAGCGCGCATGAAAAAAGGGAGCGCCCTTGCTTGGACGCTCCCTTTCAGAAAAGCGAATCTCAGGAGTGCGAGCTGGCCCGAGCCTGGGCCGTCTTACGCATCTCGGCCTCCTCCCGCGTCTCGACGCGGGCGGCCTTGCCCCTGAGAGCGCGGAGGTAGAAGAGACGCTTGCGCCTCACGTGACCGTGGGTGAGGACATCGATCTTCTCGTAGCGCGGGCTGTGGAGGGGGAAGATGCGCTCCACACCGATGCCGAAGGACACCTTGCGCACCGTGAAGGTGGCGCGGTTGCTGCCCTTGGTCTTCCGGATGACAATGCCCTCGAAGGCCTGGACGCGCTCCTTGTCGCCCTCCTTCACCTTCCAATGGACGCGGACGGAGTCGCCAGTCCGGAACTGGGCGACGTCCTGGCGGAGGTTCTTGGCCTCCACGTATTCGATTGCGCTGCGACGCATGACGGACTCCAGAAAAGCTCGAGCTCAGACTCGGGGTACGACAGTAGAGAGCGGGCGGTACTAGCAGAGAGTGGGAGGCCGGACAAGCCCGCAGAACACCAACCCTACGCCTCCCAATATCAACGGGCTACAATTCCTCCTCCCGTTTCGCCAGGAGTTTCAGATCCGCCGGTCCGAGCGCCAGTCGGGCGAAGAGCTCCGGCCGCCGCGCGCGGGTGAGTTGGAGGGCCTTCCAGCGGCGCCAGCGGGCGATACGCGCATGATCACCGGACTGGAGGACGGCGGGCACCTCGGCGCCTCGGAAGACGGGCGGACGGGTGTAGTGGGGGTATTCGAGCAACCCCTCTTCAAAGCTCTCGGAGACGCTGGACTCCACGTTGCCCAGCACCCCGGGCAGCAGCCGCGCCACCGCGTCCACCACCGCCAGGGCCGCCACCTCGCCCCCTGTGAGGATGAAGTCTCCCAGGGACAGCTCTCCGTCCAGGTAGGGGATGACGCGCTCGTCCACGCCCTCGTAGCGGCCACAGACGAGGATCAGCCCGGGCTCCCGCGCCAGCTCACGCGCCCGCGCCTGGTCGAAGACGGGGCCCCGAGGGCTCATCAGCAACGCCCGGGTCCCCTGGGGCGCACGGGCCCGGGCGGCCTCGATCGCCGCCACCAGAGGCTCCGGCTTCATCACCATGCCGGCCCCGCCGCCATAGGGCGCGTCGTCGGTGACGCGGTGCTTGCCCTCCGCGTAGTCCCGGATGTGGGTGACGGTCACCCCCAGCAGGCCCTTCTCCCGAGCCTTGCCGAGGATGCTCGCGCCCAGGTACCCGGACACCATCTCCGGGAAGAGCGTCAGCACCTCTACGCCGTACATCAGCGCGTGCTCCTCGTCCCGCCCTCGCCTCCGGACTCGAGGTACTCGGGGGGACGGATGACGATACGCCCCGCCGCCAGATCCACCTCGGGGACGAAGTCGTCGACGAAGGGCACCTCCAGCTCCGGCTGGCCCTCGGCGCGGATGACGAGGTTGGGCACCTCGCCCAGGCCGGAGACCTCTTCCACCCGGCCCAGCACGCGGCCGGACTCGTCCACCGCGGTGAGGCCCACCAGGTCTCCCTGGAAGTACTCGCCCTCCTCGGGCGGCTCCAGGTCCTCCCGGAAGGCCAGCACGGTGGCGCCCACCAGCGCCTCGGCCTGGTTGCGACCTCGCACCTCCGCGAAGAAGATGAGGTTCTCCTTGGGAGTGGGCCGGAGGGACTCGAGCCGCAACACCCGCTCCTCGCCCGAGCGCGTGCGCAACAGCACCCGCTCGACGAGTTCGAGCGTGTCGGAGGCCGGATCGAAGGTGCGAATGGCCACCTCGCCCCGCAGACCATGGGCGCGAGCCACGTATCCCAACTCGAGGTGTGGCTTGAGCGTCACGGGCCTTCAGGGGCGGAGGCGGGAGCCAGGGAGCGCCGGTCGTCCTGGATCTCCAGGCGGACCTTCTCCCCCTGCTTCTGGGCGGCGGCGCCGAGCAACGTCCGGAGGGCACCCACGGTGCGTCCATCACGGCCGATGATCTTGCCGACGTCCTCGGGGGCGACCTTCAGCTCCAGGAGCCGGGCTCCCTCCGCCTCGGAGGTGCGCAGGCTGACCTGGTCTGGTTGATCGACCAGGGCCCGCGCCAGATAGATGATGAGCTGCTCCACTCGTTCCATCAGCCTCGCGGGCTCAGGCCGCGGGCTTGGCAGCGCGCTTGTGGCGCTTGATGAGGTTATGCACCGTCTCGGTCGGCTGGGCGCCGGCCTTCAGCCAGTACTCCAGGCGGTCGTCCTTGAACTCGACCTTGGCCGGGTTCAGGTTGGGATCATACGCGCCCACGGCCTCGAGGAAACGGCCGTCCCGGGGGTTGCGGGAGTCGGTGGCGACCACGTGGTAGTACGGCTTCTTCTTGGCGCCCGCGCGGGCGAGACGGAGAACGACTGCCATGGATGTTGCTCCAAGTGTAATGGAGGTGAAACGAAGGTGATCACCTAGGAGGGGGGCGCTCTTAACGTTCCCCAGAGAGGATTGTCAAGGAAGCTCGGGGCTTTGCGACGTTTCTGCCGGGTTTTCACCGCCCCGGTTGGCGAGTTGGCCACAGGCCCCGGCGATGTCCCTGCCCCGGTTCTGCCGGATGAAGGCGGCGACGTGGCCCTCGCAGAGGATATCCCGGAAGTGCTCGGCCCGCTCGTCCATGGTCGTCCTGAAGCCCAGCCCCGGGTTCTCGTTGTAGGGGATGAGGTTCACCTTGGCCGGGATGCCCTTGAGGAGCTTGACCAGCCGGTGGGCGTCCTCGTCCGCGTCGTTGAAGCCCTGGAGGAGCACGTACTCGAAGGTAATGCGCCGGCCCTGGCGCAGGGGGAACTTGCGGCAGGCCTCCAGCAGGGCCTCGATGTTCCACTTGCGGTTGACGGGCATCGTCTTGGAGCGCTGCTCGTCGGTGCTCGCGTTGAGGGAGATGGCCAGCTTGACGTCCGTCTCCCGGCCGAAGCGCTCGATCATCGGCACCAGGCCCACAGTGGAGACGGTGATATGGCGGTGGGAGAAGTTGGGCCCGTCCTCGGCCTGGAGGATGGAGAGCGCCGTCTTCAGGTTCTCGAAGTTGTGCAGGGGCTCGCCCATGCCCATGAAGACCAGGTTGGAGAGGGGACGGTACGTCTCGAGGTTCTCCAACTGGCGCACCGCGCGGTTGACCGCGTGTACCTGGGCGACGATCTCCCCCGGAGTGAGGTTGCGCTTGAGGCCGAGCGTCCCCGTCATGCAGAAGCCGCAGGCCATGGCACAGCCCACCTGGGTGGACACGCAGAGCGTCTTGCGGTCCGCGGAGGGCATGTAGACGGACTCGATGTAGCGGCCGTCCCGGGTCTTCCACCGGTACTTGATCGTGCCATCCACCGAGCGCTGCTCGAGATCCTTCACCAGGGGGACGATCTCCGCGCGGGCCTCGAGCTTCGCGCGCAGGGCCTTGGAGAGATCCGTCATCTCCTCGAAGGAGGTGGCGCCGCGCTGATGGATCCACCGGAAGACCTGCCCGGCGCGGAAGGAGCGCTCGCCCAGCTCCTCGGTGACGAAGCGGGAGAGGGCCTCCAGGGAGAGGCTGGACACGTCCACGCGCGCCGCGGGCGCGGGAGCCGGCAGGGGGGCGGTGTCGGGAGTGGCGGTCTCGGGCAGCATCGTCATGGTTCCAACGGGAGGAGTGTGGGCGACCCTTCCCACAACCGGGGCCAGGGAGTCAAAGCAGGGCTTGTCCCCTCCCCCTCTCCCAGGCTCTACTCCAGGGTACCCATGAGCGAACAACAGGACACCCAGCGCTACAAGGCCGTCGTCAACCACGAGATGCAGTACTCCATCTGGCCCGCGGACCGGGAGAATGCTCTCGGCTGGAAGGACGCCGGCAAGGAGGGCTCCAAGGCGGAGTGCCTCGAGTACATCCAGCAGGTCTGGACGGACATGAGACCCCTCAGCCTGCGCCAGAAGATGGAACAGCAGCAGCAGGGCTGAGGCCGAGGCGCGATCCGCCAGGCCCGGGAACGACGACGGCCCGGCCCCCGCCGAAGTGAGCGGAGACCGGGCCGAGCAGCGGGCCCTGGAGGGCCCGACGGACTACTTCTTCTCGGTCCAGGCGTAGGAGTGGATCTCGGTCTCGCGGAAGAAGTAGGCGACCTCCTTCGCGGCGTTCTCCAGGCTGTCCGAGCCATGCACCGTGTTCTTGTCGATGCTGGTGGCGAAGTCCCGGCGGATGGTGCCCGGGGCCGCGTTGGCCGGGTTGGTGGCGCCCATGATCTCGCGGTTGGCCGCGACGGCGTTCTCACCCTCCAGCGCCATCAGCACCACGGGGCCGGAGATCATGAAGCTCACCAGATCCTTGAAGAAGGGGCGCTCCTTGTGGACGGCGTAGAACCCCTCGGCCTCCTGCTGCGAGAGCTGCTGCAGACGGACGGCGACGGGCTTCAGGCCCTTCTCCTCGAAACGGGCGATGATCTTCCCGATGATGCCCTTCTCCAGGCCGTCCGGCTTGATGATGGACAGCGTACGCTCGATGGCCATGTTCGTGGTCCTCGTGTGACAGGTGTGGGTACTAGCTCTTCTTCTTGGGAGGGCCGCGCTTGACGGCCTCCTGCAGCGTGGTGCCGAGCTCGGTGGGGCTGGGAGCCATGAGGATGCCCGCGGCCTCCATCGCCTTGATCTTCTCCGCGGCGGTGCCCTTGCCACCGGAGATGATGGCGCCGGCGTGGCCCATGCGCTTGCCCGGAGGAGCGGACTGACCGGCGATGAAGCCAGCGATGGGCTTGGTGAACTCGCGCGCCACGTACTCGGCGGCGGTCTCCTCGGCGCTGCCGCCGATCTCGCCGATCATGATGACGGCGTCCGTCTCCGGGTCCTCGTTGAACAGCTTGAGGACGTCCACGAAGTCGGTGCCGTTGACCGGATCACCGCCGATGCCCACCGCGGTGGACTGGCCGAGACCCAGCTGGGTGAGCTGGTGTACGGCCTCGTAGGTGAGCGTACCGGAGCGGGACACCACGCCGATGCGGCCCGGCTTGTGGATGTGGCCCGGCATGATGCCGATCTTGCACTGCGCGCCCGGCGTGATCACCCCGGGGCAGTTGGGGCCGACCAGCCGCACCCCGGGAATGCCCTGGATGTAGCGCTTGGCCTTGATCATGTCGTTGACGGGGATCCCCTCGGTGATGGTGATGATGAGGGAGATACCCGCGTCAGCGGCCTCCATGATGGAGTCGGCGGCGAAAGGGGGCGGGACGAAGATGACGGAGGTGTTGGCGCCCGTCTCCTTCACCGCCTCGGCCACCGTGTTGAACACGGGGACCTTGTCCTCGAACTTCGTGCCGCCCTTGCCCGGCGTGACGCCGGCCACGAGCTTGGTGCCGTACTCCAGCATCTGCTTGGAGTGGAAAGAGCCCGCGGAGCCGGTGATGCCCTGGCAGAGGACCTTCGTGTTCTCGTTGACGAGGATGCTCATGGCGTTCTCTCTCCTTACTTGACGGCGGCCACGGCCTTCTCGGCAGCCTGGCGGAGGTTGTCAGCGGGGGTGATGGCCAGCCCGGAGTTGGCGAGCAGCTCCTTGCCCTTCTCCACGTTGGTGCCCTCGAGCCGCACCACCAGCGGCACCTTGAGTTGCACCTCCTTGGCCGCCGCGATGATGCCCTCGGCGATCACATCGCACTTCATGATGCCGCCGAAGATGTTGACCAGCACCGCCTTCACGTTGGGGTCGGCGAGGATCAGCTTGAAGGCCGAGGTGACCTTCTCCTTGGTGGCGCCGCCGCCCACGTCCAGGAAGTTGGCCGGGTTTCCGCCCACCAGCTTGATGGTGTCCATGGTGGCCATGGCCAGACCCGCGCCGTTCACCATGCAGCCGATGTTGCCGTCCAGCGCGATGTAGGCCAGGTCGTGCTCCTTGGCCTGCGCCTCGCGAGGATCCTCCTCGGCGACGTCGCGGTACTCGAGCAGATCCTTGTGCCGGTAGAGGGCGTTCTCGTCGAAGTTCACCTTCGCGTCGAGCGCCACCACGCCGCCATCCTTGAGGATGACCAGCGGGTTGATCTCCACCAGCGCGGCATCCGTCTCCACGTACATGCGGTAGAGGGCGGAGCAGAACTGGACGAACTTGTTCACCGTGGGGCCGGAGAGGCCCAGTCCGAAGGCCAGCTTGCGGCCCTGGAAGTCACGGAAGCCCACGACCGGATCCACCGACTCGCGGAGGATCTTCTCCGGGTGGGTGGCGGCGACCTCCTCGATCTCCACGCCACCCTCGCGGGAGGCCATGAAGGTGATGCGCGAGGTGGCGCGATCCAGCGTCACGCCGAGGTACAGCTCCTGGCCGATCGCCAGGCCTTCCTCGATGTAGACCTTGTGGACCGTCTGGCCCTCGGGCCCGGTCTGGATCGTCTTCAGCTTCATGCCGAGCATCTGCCCGGCGAGATCCTTGGCCTCGGCGGGGCTCTTGGCGAGCTTGACGCCGCCGCCCTTGCCGCGGCCACCCGCGTGGATCTGCGCCTTGACGACGCTAACGGACGTGCCCAACTCCGTGGCGGCGGCCTCGGCCTCGTTGGGCGAGAGCGCGAGGATGCCGCGAGGCGTGGGGACGCCATACTTCCGAAAGAGTTCCTTGCCCTGGTACTCGTGGATCTTCATCGAAGCTCCGGGTGAGGCGAGTTTCGTGGGAGAGACGCCCGTGCTGGCGCCCGGACGGACGACGGCGCGGGTGCCTCTCTCGCGCAGAACGGCCCGCTTGGCAAGGCCCTAGGAATCAACCCCGCCAGGCGAGACGGAAAGCATGAAGCCCCGGCCCGGCGAAGAGCGGCCGGACGCGGGGCCTCATGACACAGTGAGGTGACAGGCAGGGGCTAGCCCGGCCCGCCGGTGGACTGATTGTCGTCTCCCATGCTGAAGAAGATGTCCTTCACCACCTGCTTCGTCACCTCGCGGTTCATCACCGCGATCGAGGTGGTGAGGGGGATCTCCTTCGGGCAGACCTTGACGCAGTTCTGGGCCTTGCCGCAGTCCTGGATGCCGCCAGGACCCATGATCCCCCGGACGCGCTCCTCGGAGTTCATCCGGCCGGTGGGGTTCATGTTGAAGAGGCGGGCCTGGCTGATGGCGGCGGCGCCGATGAAGTTGTTCTCCAGCGTCACCTGGGGGCAGGCCTCCACACAGCTCCCGCAGGTGATGCACGTGGAGAGCACGTACATCGTCGACTGCTCCTTCGGCGACTGGCGAGGGCCGGGGCCGAGGTTGTGCGTGCCGTCGACGGGGATCCACCCCTTGACGCGCTTGAGCGCCTCGAACATGCGGCTGCGATCCACCGCCAGGTCGCGCGTGACGGGGAACTTCTTCATCGGCTCGAGGGTGATGATGGCCTCCCCCTCACCGATGACCTTGTCGATCAGCGCCGAGCAGGCCATGCGGACCCGCCCGTTGATGTTCATGGCGCAGCTCCCACACACCTCTTCGAGGCAGGCGGCGTCCCAGATGATGGGGGCCACCTGCTTGCCGTCGATGGTGACGGGGTTGCGCTGGATCTCCATGAGGCAGGAGATGACGTTGGCACCCGGGCGGTACGGCACCCGGAACTCGTCGAAGTGACCCTGCCCGTCCGGCCCCTCCTGGCGCCAGATGCGGAACTTGACGTGCTTGGTGCCGGTGATGGCGGGGGCCTGCGCGGTCGCGGTGTCCATGGCTGTCCCTCCTATCCTTTCCTCAGGCGTACCAGCGCGGCTCGGGCTCGAGCACGGGCGTGGGCAGGTCCTCGTAGCTGATGTCCGGACCCTCGGGGTTGTGCTTGGCGATGGAGAGCTTGGCCCACTTCTCGTTGCGCTCGCGCCACTTCTCCATCCACTCGGCGTCCTCGCGCGGATCCTTCGACTTGGGCTCGGGGAGCTTGAAGTCCGGCTTGTAGTGGGCGCCGCGGCACTCGTCGCGCAGCAGCGCGCTCTTGGCGATCACCTCGGCCAGCTCGAACATGTTCCAGAGCTGGTTGACGTAGGAGATGTGGCGGTTGGCCACGGTGCTGGTGTCGAGCGCGTTGACGTTCTTCCAACGATCCTTGAACTCCCGGATGCGCTCCACGGCCTTCTTCAGGCGATCGTTGTAGCGGACGACGGTGCAGTTCTCCGTCATCACGTCGCCCAGCTCCTTGGCGAGCTGGAAGGGGTTCTCCTTGCCCTGCATGGCCTTGATGCCGGAGAAGCGCTCCTCCCAGAACTTCTTCGCCTCGGCGAAGTACTTCTGGTTGTCCGCGTCCGCGGCGCTCTTCGCCTGGTTCTTCGCGAAGGCGACCATGGCCGGCCCGCCAATCATCCCGCCGTAGATGCAGGAGAGCAGCGAGTTGGCGCCCAGGCGGTTGGCGCCGTGGTAGGCGTAGTCCGCCTCGCCGGCGGCGTAGAGGCCGGGGATGTTGGTGGACTGGTTCACCGGGCTGCCGGCCAGCGGCTCGTCGTTGGGGCCACGCTCGAAGTTCACGTACAGGCCACCCATCGAGTAGTGCATGCCCGGGAAGATCTTCATCGGCACGTTGCGCGGATCATCGCCCACGAACTTCTCGTAGATCTCCATCACGCCCTTGAGCTTGGCGTCGAGCGTCTTGGCCGGGATGTGGGTGACGTCCAGGTAGACGGCGTCCTGGCCGCCCAGGCCCATGCCCATCTCGCGGCAGACCTGGAAGATCTCCCGGGTGGCCACGTCGCGGGGGACGAGGTTCTTGTACTTGGGGTACCTCTCCTCGAGGAAGTACCAGCGCTCGCTCTCCGGAATGGCCTGGGGAGGACGGGTGTCGCCCTTCGTCTTCGGCACCCAGACGCGGCCGCCCTCGCCACGGACGGACTCGCTCATCAGACGCAGCTTGTCCTCGCCGGGGATGGAGGTCGGATGGACCTGGATGAACTCGCCGTTGGCGTAGAGGGCGCCCTCCATGAAGGCGCGGCCGGCGGCGGTACCGGTGTTGATGATGGAGTTGGTGGAGCGCCCGAAGACGATGCCCGGACCGCCGGTGGCCAGGCACACGGCCTCGGCGGGGAGGGTGCGGATCTCATTGGTGCGCAGGTCCATGGCCGCGCTGCCGATGCAGCGGCCCGACCCGTCCTTCACCATGCCGAGCCACTCCCAGTACTCGTACTTGGTGACGCGGCCCTCGGCCTCCCAGCGACGCACCTGCTCGTCCAGCGCGTAGAGGAGCTGCTGACCGGTGGTGGCACCGGCGAAGGCCGTGCGGTGGTGCAGCGTGCCGCCGAAGCGACGGAAGTCCAGCAGACCCTCGGGCGTGCGGTTGAACGTCACCCCCATCCGGTCCAGCAGGTAGATGATGCCGGGGGCCGCGTAGCACATGCCCTTCACCGACACCTGCTCGGCCAGGAAGTCGCCGCCGCGCAGCGTATCCTTCACGTGAATGTCCGGGTGGTCTCCCTCACCCTTGGTGTTCACCGCGCCGTTGATGCCTCCCTGGGCGCAGACCGAGTGAGACCGCTTCACTGGCACCAGCGACAGGATGTCGACCTGGTGCCCGGCCTCGGCGAGCTTGATGGTGGTCATCAGCCCGGCGAGTCCGCCGCCCACCACCGTGAACCGCGCTGCTGCTGCCATGCTGCATCTCCCTTGATGACCGGAGAACCGTCGAGCCACACGGCCCGCTGGACGCCACGACCCGACTCCGCCGCGCGCGCCCCCCGGAACTCCGATGCGAGTGCTACGGGGTAGTTAACTTGTTGATATGGGGTGTCGCAAAGATTACAGGCGCCGGGGGATAAGCCCACACCATCCCCATCATCAGCCCGGCTGAGCCCGGCCCGCGCGCAAGGTTTGACGCGCGAAGCCGGGCTCCTGAGGGGGCGTGCGACTACAGCGTCACGCTCTCGACGGTCTTCTTCACGGACTGGAAGGACTTGTCCAGCTCGGCCTTCTCGGCGTCGTCGAGCTTCACGGTGTGGACCTTCTCCACGCCGCCGGCGCCGATCTGGACCGGGACGCCGAAGAAGAAGCCGTTGATGCCGTACTCGCCCTCGAGCATGGCGGCGGCCGGCAGGACGCGCTTGCGGTCGAGCAGGTAGCTCTCGGCCATGGCGATGGCGCTGGAGGCGGGAGCGAAGTAGGCGCTGCCCGTCTTGTACAGGCCCACCAGCTCGGCGCCGCCCTTGCGGGTGCGGTCGATGATGGCGTCCAGCTTGTCCTTGGGAAGCAGATCGGTGAGGGGCACGCCGCCCACGGTGCTGTGACGCACCAGGGGCACCATGTCGTCACCGTGGCCGCCGAGCACCAGGGCCTCCACGTCACGGATGGAGCAGCCGAGCGCCTCGGCCACGAAGCACTTGAAGCGGCTGGTGTCCAGCACGCCCGCCATGCCCGCCACCATGTTCTTGGGCAGACCGGAGATCTTGTGCAGCGCGTACACCATCGCGTCCAGCGGGTTGGCCACGTTGATGACGAAGGCGTTGGGGCAGTGCTGCTTGATGTTGCCCGCCACGTCCTTCATGATCTTCAGGTTGACCTCGAGCAGGTCCTCGCGGCTCATGCCCGGCTTGCGAGGCACGCCGGCGGTGATAATCACCACGTCCGAGCCGGCTACGTCCTTCCAGTCCGTGGAGCCGGTAACGCGGCAGTCATAGCCGTCCACCGCGGAGAGCTGGTTGATGTCCAGGGCCTTGCCCTTGACCATGCCCTCGGCCGCGGGGATGTCATAGATGACGACGTCGCCGAGATTCTTCTGGACCGCGAGCAGCGCCAGGTTGCCGCCGATCTGCCCGCCGCCGATGAGACCGATCTTCTTCTTGGTGTGAGCCATGTGGTTCGTCTCCCGGGATTACATGTGCTTGATGATGGCCTGACCGAACTCCGAGCACTTCACCTCGGTCACGCCCTGCGGACCCTCCTGACGCATCAGGCGGGCGAAGTCATAGGTGACCGTCTTCGCGGTGATGGCGCCGTCCATCCCCTTGATGATCAGGTCCGCCGCCTCGTCCCAGCCCATGTGGCGGAGCATCATCTCGCCGGAGAGGATGACCGAGCCGGGATTCACCTTGTCCAGATCCGCGTACTTGGGCGCGGTGCCGTGGGTGGCCTCGAAGACGGCGTGGCCCGTGACGTAGTTGATGTTACCGCCCGGGGCAATACCGATGCCGCCCACCTGCGCGGCCAGCGCGTCCGAGAGGTAGTCACCGTTGAGGTTGAGCGTGGCGATGACGTCGAACTCGTCCGGCCGCGTCAGCACCTGCTGCAGGGTGATGTCCGCGATGGCGTCCTTCACGAGGATCTTCCCGGAGGCGAGCGCCGCCTTCTGCTCGGCGTTGGCGGCCTCCTCACCCTTGGCGGCCTTGGTGACCTCCCACTGATCCCAGGTGTAGACCTTGTCGCCGAACTCGCGCTGGGCCAGCTCGTAGCCCCACTTGCGGAAAGCGCCCTCCGTGAACTTCATGATGTTGCCCTTGTGCACGAAGGTGACGCTCTTGCGCTTCAGGCGCAGGGCGTACTCGATGGCGGCGCGGATGAGGCGATCGCTGCCCTCCTTCGACACGGGCTTGATGCCCAGACCCACGTCCTGCGGGAAGCGGATCTTCGAGAACTCCTTGGGGAACTCCTTCTGGAAAATCTCGAGGAACTTCGTGGCGCTGTCGCTGCCCGCCTCGAACTCGATGCCCGCGTAGATGTCCTCGGTGTTCTCACGGAAGATGGCCATGTCCACCTTCTCGGGGGTCTTCACCGGGCTGGGCACGCCCTTGAAGTAGCGGACGGGGCGCAGGCAGACGTAGAGATCCAGGAGCTGCCGCAGCGCCACGTTCAGCGAGCGGATGCCACCACCCACCGGCGTGGTGAGGGGGCCCTTGATGCCGACCAGGTACTCGCGGAACGCCGCGACCGTCTCGTCGGGCAGCCAGTTGTTGACCGTCTTGAAGGCCTTCTCGCCAGCAAGCACCTCGTACCAGGCGATCTTCCGCTTGCCCTGGTAGGCCTTCTCCACGGCCGCGTCGAAGACGGCCTGCGAGGCACGCCAGATATCGCGACCGGTGCCGTCACCCTCGATGAAGGGGACAATGGGGTGATCCGGAACGGACAGCTTGCCGTTCTGCAGGGTGATCTTCTCGCCGCTAGGAGGCGCCATGAACGAAGCTCCTGACTCTTTTGATGGGTGTGACCGTGTGGGCGGCGGATGCTCCGCAACCAGAGCCCTCTCCGTCAAGCTGTTTAGCCCGTCCAGTAAGCGGGCTGGCTTATCGAAGCGATGCCCCACACCGCTCCACCTCCCACCAGCCGAAGTACATCGTCCGCTGCGTGGCGAGCTGAATCCAACCGGGTGCGTGAGTGTAGGAGAGAGGAAGTAGATCAGCGGAAGAGAGCGCCCGCGCCGTCTCCTCGAAGGACCAGAAATTCAGCGCTACCTCCGGGCCGGCGGTCCGCACCCGGGTACGGGCCTCCTCATGCCCCTCGAGCCCCGGCCGCCGCTCCAGCACGGAGAAGAGGAGTCGGCCTCCGGGCTCCAGCGCGGCGGACAGGTGGCCCAGAGCGAGGGGCAGATCGTCACAGAAGTCGAGGCACCCCACCGCCAGCGCCACGTCGAAGCGCCCGAACTCAGGAGGGACGGGCTCACGGAAGCTCTGCACGCGGTACTCGCCCGAGGGCCGGCCTCGCCGCGCCACCTCGATCATCTCCGGGGACAGGTCCAACCCCACCACCCGCACGCTTGGGGCGAGTTCCCGAGTGAGCTGCCCCGGACCGCACCCCAGGTCCAACACCCGGCTGCCGGGCGTCACCGAGGCCTCCAGGAACCGCTCCACCCTCCCCTCGTACCTGTGCAGCGTCGGGAAGAAGGCCTCGTAGGCCTCGGCGATCTCCCCGTACACCTCGCGGACGCGCTGCTCCTCGGACTCGGAGGCCACCGCTAGTCGAACTCGAGCGCGCGCTGGAAGTCGGCCGGGTTGGTGGCCGCGCTGCGCGCCGTGTCCAGGGTGATGACGCCCTCGCGATAGAGCTGGCTCAGGTGCTGATCGAAGGACTGCGTGCCGTAGGTGTCCCGGCCCTTCTCGATCACGTCCTTGATTTCGCTGGTCCGATCCTCGCGGATGTACTGCTCCACCGACTTGTTCTGGATCATGATCTCCAGCGCCACCGTGCGCCCCTTGCCGTCCGCACGAGGCAGCAGCCGCTGGGAGACGGTCGCCTTCAGGCTGTCCGCCAGGCGCATGCGCACCATCGCCTGCTCCTCGGCCGGGAACACCGAGACGAGCCGGTTGATGGTCCTCGACGCGTCCGTGGTGTGGACCGTGGACAGAACCAGGTGGCCCGTCTCCGAGGCCTTCAGCGCGATGTCGATCGTCTCCGTGTCGCGCATCTCGCCCACGAGGATGACGTCCGGATCCTGCCGCAGCGCAGCGCGCAGCGCGTTGGCGAAGCTCTCCGTGTCCGGGCCGATCTCCCGCTGGGAGATGG
This sequence comes from Archangium sp., assembly GCA_003249315.1. Taxonomy (GTDB): domain Bacteria; phylum Myxococcota; class Myxococcia; order Myxococcales; family Myxococcaceae; genus QKJM01. Next base: position 4,664 of record QKJM01000002.1, on the reverse strand, counting down.
AGGACTGGATGTACCGCTAGCTGAACTCGAACGGATCCTCGATAGTGAGGACGTGCAGGTTCTCGGTGCGGTTGATGTGATCGATCATCGCCGCGAGCGTGGAGCTCTTGCCCGAGCCCGTCGCCCCCGTCACCAGCACCAGGCCGCGATCCTGGCCGGCGATCGTCTTGAGCACCTGCGGCAGCCCCAGCCCGTCGATGTTGGGGATCTCATCCGGGATGATGCGGAGGATGCACGAGAGCGTCCCCCGCTGCCGGTAGATGTTCACCCGGAACCGCGCCACGCCCGGCAACCCATACGAGGCGTCGAGATCCTGCAGGGAGTCGATCTGCGTCTTCACCAGCGGATCCTGGATGAGGTGCAGCGCGACCTGCCGGGTGTGATCCGGGTGGAGCTTCTCCATCTTGAGCGGACGAAGCACGCCGTTGACCCGGTAGATGGGCGGATCTCCCGGCCTGAAATGGATGTCCGAGGCGCCATTCTGCACGCCGACCGTGAGCAGCTTGTTGAAGGTTGCCTGATCCAGGGAATTGCCCTCTTTCTTCGACGAAGGATTCTAGATGATCTCTCGTGACTCCTGGCAAGGCGCGAGGCTCAATCCTCCGCGGCCCGCTGGCGCAGCACCGTGCGCTCCACCTTGCCCATGGCGTTGCGCGGCAGTTCCTCCAGGGGGAGGAAGCGCGCGGGCACCTTGAAGCCCGCCAGAGACTCGCGGCACCACGCCTCGAGCCCTTCCGGGAGCGGCTGCTCGTCCCTCGTCACCACGAAGGCCACCGGCACCTCGCCCCAGCGCGCGTCCGACACCCCCACCACCGCTACCTCCCGCACCGCCGGGTGTGCAGCCAGCACCGCCTCCAGCTCGGCCGGATAGATGTTCTCCCCGCCCCGGACGATCAGATCCGTCCGCCGCGAGAGCACCGTGAGGCGCCCGCGCTCGTCCAGCAGGCCCACGTCCTTCGTCCGCAGCCAGCCGTCCCGAAACGCCTCGCGCGTGGCCTCGGGCCGACCGTGGTAGCCCGCCATCACCGTGGGCCCGCGCACCTCGATGTCCCCTTCCCTCCCCGGCCCCAGCACCTCGCCCTCCGGCCCGAGGATCCGCACCTCCAGCCCCGGCAGCGGCGGACCCGCGGTGCGACCGTCCACCTCGTCGGGACGCTCGGTGGCCACCTGAGAGCACGCCTCCGTCATCCCGTACGTCTGCAGCGCGAGAATCCCCGCCGCGCGCGCCCGGGCCAGCAGCGGCGCCGGCACCGGGCCCCCGCCGATCAACGCCAGCCGAAACGAGCGCGGTACCGGGCGATCCTCCCGCGCGTCCAGCACCCGCTCCAGCGAGGTAGCCACGAAGCTGGCATGGGTGACACCCTCGGTGTCGAGCGCCCGGTTGATCGCCTCCGCGTCGAAGCGCTCGTGCAGCACGAGGCAGCCGCCGTCGTAGGCGGTGCGGGTGAGCATCGACAGGCCGCCCACGTGGAAGAGGGGCAGCGTCCCCAGCCAGCACGGCGCCGGGCATGGCCCCAGGTTCCCCTCCGAGCACCGCGCCGAGGCCCGGAAGTTGCCCTCCGTCAGCACCGCTCCCTTCGGACGGCCCGTGGTGCCGGAAGTGAAGAGGATGACCCGGGGTGTGGATGCCTCCAGGGAGGCACAGGTGGAGGATGAGGCAGCCCCATCGGCGAAGGACTCCAGCCGCTCCGCTCCCGGAAGCCGCTCCGCGAGCGCGCCGAGGGCCAGCATCAGGCGCGGGGCCACGTCCTCCACCAGCGGCCGCAACTCCGCCGCGGTGAGCCGGGCGTTGAGCGGCGCCAGCACCACTCCCAGTCGCCCGAGCGCGAAGAAGAGGAACACCACCGCCGCGTGGTTGGTCGCCAGCAGCGCCACCCGATCCCCCTCGTGGAGACCTCGGGACTCCAGCGCGGCCACGTAGCGGCCTACCTCGGCGTCCAGCTCGCGGTACGTCCATCTCCGGCCCGCGAAGGTGAGCGCCAGCGACTCCGGATACAGCTCGGTGCCCACTCGGATGGGACAGCGCAACATCATCCTCGTACCCCCAGCCCCGGCTCCTTCGGGAGCCGGATGCGGCCTCGTACCGGGCGGAAGGGGTGCTCCGCCGGCTCGTCCCGGAAGAGGTGCCCCACCGCGAGCCCCGAGGCATACCTCCCCGAGGGCAGCGCCGCCGCCAGGTGCGTCGCGCCCGCTCGCGCCACCACCCCGTCCAGCGAGCTCGTCACATACGCGTCCATCCCCCTCCTCCACGCCGCTCGTGCTAGCGACAGCGCCGGCAACAGGCCCCCCAGCACCATCGGCTTGAGCACCAGGACGTTCACCATCGGCGTGCTCCCCAACATCACCCGCACCGCCTCCGGCAGCGCCAGCGACTCGTCCGCCGCCAGCGGGCAGGGGGCTCGCATCAGCAGCCTCCACAGCTCGCCATAGCGCTCGGCCGCCACCGGTTGCTCGCACAGCTCGAGCTGGTGCCTCCCCAACCTGTCCAGCGCCAGCCCCGCCTCCGCTCCCCTCCAGCCCCCGTTCGCGTCCACCCTCAGGTGGATCTCCCCTCCCACCGCCTCGCGCACCGCCTCCAGTCGGGCCTCGTCCTCCTCCACCGGCCGGCCCGCCACCTTGAGCTTCAGCGTCCGGTAGCCCTCGGCGACGAGCCGTCTCGCCTGCACCGCCAGATCCTCGGGGGTCTCGGCTCCCATCAACGCGTTGACCTCGACTTCTTCTCTCGCTTCGCTCGAGAGCAGGTGGCTCAGGGGGACTCCCCTTCGCTGCGCCTCGAGATCCAACAGCGCCTGCTCGAGCGCATGGCTCGTCGCGGGTCTCCTGGACGGGGCTCCCTCACCCCAGCCCTCTCCCAGAGGGAGAGGGGGCATCCACGGTGGCAACCCTCGGCTCGTAGCACCCTCACCCCGTCCCTCTCCCGGGGGGAGAGGGGGGAGTTGCAACCGCAGATCCTTCAGGTGGGGAAGCGTCTCTCGGAGCGTCTGCTCGCAGTCCGTCGGCGACTCCGTGCCGAACTCCTCCAGCGGCATCGCCTCGCCCAGCCCCTCCCTCCCCTCCTCGTCCCTCAGGCGTACGACGAAGCCCTCGCGCGCCGCGTACGTCGCCTTCGCCGTCTTCAGCGGTCGCACCAGCTCCAGTCGCAACGGCTCGAACGTGGCCTGGGTGATCCGCATCGGCTCACCTCAAGTACAGCCCCAGAGAGAAGAGCAGCCCGAACACGAGCTGCAGGCGCGCCGTCCCACCCAGCGCCGGATTCAGGGCTGCTCCCTGCGCGCCCAGCACCAGGCGCAGCGGAGGCACCGCCAGCGGCGCGCTCAGCAGCGCCAGCAGCACCCACGGGCTCGCCAGCCCCAGGCCCCACATCGCCAGCGGCGCGCCGTAGGAGGCCACCAGCAGCAGCACGTACTCGGCCTTGCCCGCCCCCGTGCCCAGGCGCACCACCAGCGTCCGCTTCCCCGCCTTCACGTCCGTGGAGGCATCACGCAGGTTGTTCACCACCAGCAACGCCGTGCCCAGCGCCCCCACCGGAATCGCCGCCCACCACGCCGCCGCCCCCACCTCCAGCGCCTGCACGTAGTAGGTGCCCATCACCGCCACCAGCCCGAAGAAGACGAACACGAACACGTCTCCCAGCCCGTGGTACGCCAGCGGGAAGGGGCCTCCCGTGTACGCGTAGCCCGCCGCTACCGAGGCCAGTCCGATCGCCACGATCGGCCAGCCTCCCACCACCACCAGGTAGATGCCCGTCACCACCGCCAGCCCGAAGCACCCCACCGCGCTCGCCAGCACCGTTCGCGGAGAGATCAGCCCGCTCTGCGTCACCCGCACCGGACCCAGCCGCTCCTCGGTGTCCGCGCCCTTCTTGAAGTCGTAGTAGTCGTTGGTGAGATTGGTCCCCACCTGGATGAACATCGCGCCCACCAGCGCCATCAGCGCGGGCAGCCACCGGCCCACGCCCAGGCCATACGCCAGCGCCGTCCCCACCAGCACCGGCACCAACGCCGCCGTCAGCGTCTTCGGCCGCGCCGCCAACACCCACGTCTTCATGGTGGGGCGAGCCACCCCCACCGCTGCTGCTGTCGCGTTCATGGTCTCTCGGACTTCACCAGGGACGGCCCACCGCCTCCTCGTCCTGCGAGGGGCCGTCGAACCGGGGCGCTTCGTACCAGGGTGTCTGCAGGAAGGAGAGCACTTCCCGAGCGAACTCCTCCGACACCTCCAGGTGAGGGGCGTGGCCGCATCCCTCGAAGGAGCGACGCCACACCACGGGTAGCTCCGCCGCCATCCGCCTCGCAATCTGCGTGAACTTCTCGTCCAGCAGCCCCGTCAGCAACAGCACGGGCCTCCGCAACCCATGGAGCTCCGGCCAGTAGTCCGGCTGCACCCCCAGGCCCAGACACTCGAGCGCCCCCACCAGCCCCTCCACCGTACACGCGTGGCGCCGCGCTCTCAGGGCCTCCTGCTGCTCGGTCGGCAGCCTCCGCAGCCCCTCGAACATGGGCAGCGACTCCCACTGCTCCACGAAGGCCGCCACCCCCTTCTGCCGGATGAAGTTCGCCAGCTCCCGATCCCTCGCGCGCCGCTCCGTCCGGTGCTGCCGGCGGTGCAGCCCGGGTGAGCCGCTCTCCATGATCAGCCGCCCGAAGCGCTCCGGGTACGTCAGC
>QKJM01001024.1 GCA_003249315.1 Archangium sp. | reverse complement strand
GGCGCCGCCTCGGGTGCCTTCGCCGCGGCCGGCGCCACGGCCGGTATCCCCGTCACGGAGGAAGTCCTCGCCGGAGCCGGCGGGTGAGCCGCTCCCGAAGCCGACGAGGGTGCCTTCACCGGCGCATGGGCCCCCGAGGCCGCGGCGGGCGCCTCGTCCTCCACCCGACGCCGCAGCTCGTTGCGCACCTGCACCCGCAGCATGTCCAGGCTGTCCGTCTTGGAGAAGAAGGTGTCCACCCCCACCGACAGCGCCTCCGACATCATCTTGGCGTTGAGGTGGCTGGCCATCCCCAGCAGCGGCACCCGCCCATGCATGGCTCTCAGCGAGCGCGCCGTGTCCACCCCGCCCGTCGCCTTCTCCTCCATGTCCACCAGCACGCAGTCCACCGGCTGCGCCTCCACCAGCTTCAGCGCCTCGTCCCCCGTCCGGGCCAGAATCACGTCGTGCCCGTCCCGGCGCAGCGCCTCCACCGCCTGGTGGCTGAAGTCGTAGCTGCTGTCCACCACCAGCACCCGCCGACGCCGCCCCGCGGACACCAGCCGCGGCATGTCGTCCTCTTCCGGCATCTGCGTCAGCTCGCGCGCCCGCTTCACCACGTACGCCGGGTCATACGGCTTGCCCACGTAGTCGTTGGCCCCGCGCAACAGCCCGTCCAGCCGCTGCCGCACCGCCGCCTCGGTGGAGAGCATCATCACCGGCAGGTGCGCCGTGCGCGGTGCCCGCCGCAGCTCCTCCAGCAGCTCCACCCCCTCCCCATCCGGCAGAATCATGTCCAGGATGACCAGGTCGAAGACATGGTCCTGGAACGCCCGCCGCGACGAGGCCAGGCTGTCGCACAACGTCGTCTCGAAGCCTGCCGCGCTCAACACCCCGCGCAGGTCCGCGCGCACCGTCGCGCTGTCATCCACGATGAGCACACGTGCCTTCATGGCATTCCCTTCCCCCCGAAGCCCGGGCGCGCCAGCGCCGTGAGCAGGGGAGCAATCTCCGTCAATCCCACCACATGCTGCGCCGCGCCCAAGCGGATGGCTTCCCGTGGCATGCCAAATACCACGCAGGAGGACTCGTCCTCCACCACGGTGCAGGCCCCCTCCCTCCGCATCGCCGCCAGCCCCTCCGCCCCATCCCTCCCCATCCCCGTCAGCAGGCAGCCGATGGCCGCCGGCCCCAACTCCCTTGCCACCGACTCGAACAGCTCGTCCACCGACGGACGGCATGAGTGCCGCTCCGGTCCGTCCTCCAGCCGAAGTTTCCCACCTCGGACCACCAGGTGCCGGTTGCCAGGCGCCATCCTCACCGTCAGCCGCCCCGGCTCCGGCAGCGGCTCCCCGTCCACCGCGTTGCGCACCGGCAGGCCGCTCTGGCTCTCCAGCCAGCCGCTCATCGCGACGTCGAAGTGCTCGGTGATGTGGAGCACCAGCAGCACCGGGAGGTGGAAGTCCGCCGACAGCCCGGTGAGCACCTGGCGCACCGCCGCCGGGCCTCCCGTGGAGGCGCCCATGACGAGCAGCCGGGGCGCCACCAGGGGGGCGGGCACCCGGGGCAGCACCCGCGCCGGGTTCTCCACCCGCCGCCGGGCCCTCAGGTGGGTGATGACACGCACCCGCGAGGCCACCCGCACCCGGGACACCAACGACTCCACCCACCGCTCATCGGGCAGACCCGTGGGCTTCTCCACCGCCTCCACCGCCCCCGCCGCCAGCGCGTCCATGGTGCGCAGTCCCTCTATCCGGTTCTCCGCCGCCGAGAGGATGACGATGGGGGTGGGGCAGTGGGCCATGATGAGCTCGGTGGCATGCAGCCCATCCGCCTTGGGCATCACCAGGTCCATCGTCACCACGTCCGGGCGCAGTTGCTGGCACAGCTCGAAGGCCTGCTGCCCGTCCACGGCCTCCCCCACCACCTCCAGTCCGGGGACGGCGGTGAAGAACTCCGCCAGCCGACGACGCATCGTCAGCGAGTCGTCGACGATGAGGATGCGTATCCGGCTCATGCCGTGCCTCGCCCGCTGGCGATGAGCCGAGCCACCGTATCCAAGTAGGTGTGCTGGTGGAACTCACCCTTGACGATGTAGGCGGACACGCCTGCCTCGCGACCGCGCTGCTTGTCCTCGTCCGAGGCCAGGGAGGAGACCATGAGGATGGGCAGGCCCTGAAGGGCGGGGGTGGCGCGCAGGTGGCGGGTGAGCTCCAACCCCGTCATCCCCGGCATCTCCACGTCGACGATGGCCATGGCGTGGCCGCCGCGCAGGGCCTTCTCCAGGCCCTCCTCGCCGCTGGCGGCCAGCTCCACCTCGTAGCCGGCGGCCTCGAGGATGCTCTTCTCCAGCATGCGGGTGGTAACGGAGTCGTCCACCACGAGGATGCGGTGGCGGCGCACCACGCGCACCTGGGAGGTGGCCTGGGAGGTGCCCGACTGCACCCGGCGCACCAGCCCGGCCACGTCCAGCAGCAGCAGGGGCAGGCCCTGGGCATCGAAGCTGGCGCCGACCACCAGGGGCAGGGAGGGCACCGAGGAGGGCAGCGGCCGGCTCACCCGGCGCGACACGCCCAGCAGGCGATCCACCCCCACCGCGGCCCGGCCCGCCGAGCCCGCGGAGAGCACCAGCACGCTGAAGGCGCGAGGCCTCGCCCGCGTGCCCTGCGTCCCCATCGCCTCCGTCAGGGGGAGGAAGGGCAGCACCTCGCCCTCGTGGGAGACGCTGGCGCGATCGCCCGTCCAGGAGATGGCCTCGGCCTGCAGGTGCAGGGCGCCGCTGAGCGCCTCCAGCGGTAGCAGCAGGTGCTGCCCGGCGACCTCCACCCCCAGCACCTCCAGCGAGGCCAGGTCCAACGGCACCTCCAGCGTCAGGCAGGAGCCCTGTCCCGGCCGGCTGGTGAGCTGCGCCTCGCCCTTGAGGCGGCGCGCCGTCTCGCGCACCACGTCCAGCCCCACGCCACGGCCGGACACCTCGGTGACGGCGCGCGCGGTGCTGAAGCCGGGGTGGAAGAGCAGATCCAACAGGCCCGGCTCGTCCAGGGACTCCAGCTCGGCGGCGGACACCAGCCCGCGCGCCAGGGCCTGCTGCCGCACCCGCCCCAGGTCCACTCCCCGCCCGTCATCCTCGCAATGGAAGGCCACCCGGCCCCCGCGCCGCTCCACCCGCACTCGGAAGCGCCCCGTGGACGACTTGCCCACCACCTCCCGCTCGTCCGGCGGCTCCAGCCCGTGGTCCACCGCGTTGCGCGCCACGTGTACCAGCGCCTGGCGCACCGCCGCCACCACGTGCCCGTCGAGCTGGATGTCCCCGCCCTCCGTCACCACCTCCACGTGGCGACCCAGCGAGGCGGCGGCTTCGCGCGCGGCCAGCCGCAGCGGCTCGAAGAGGGCCTCGGCCGGCACCAGCCGCAGGGAGTTGGCCTCGTCGCGCAGCCGACCCAGCTCCGACTCCACCTGACCCAGGCCACCGCCCAGGTGTCGCCCAGCGCGCACCAGCGAGGCACGCAGTCCCTCGGCCCCCTCCATCACCCGCCCCAGCCACCGGGCGTGCTCCGCGGGCGAACCGCTCGAGGCGACCGGCGCGGTGAGCTGCTTGAGCAGACCCTCCACCCCACGCTGCGCCTGGGAGAGCGCCTCCACCGCCCCGCGCAGGCCGCCGAGCTGCACCACCGCCTCGCTCAGCCCCTCCAGCAGCGCGTCCAGCTTGCTCAGCTCGACGCGCACCACCTCGTCTCCCTGGCCGCTGGAGACAACCTGCGGGGCCTTCGCCGGGGGCGCGCCCTCGGACCGCGCGGACTGCTCGGGCTGCTCGGGCGTGGAGGACGGCGGGGGCTCGGTCGGCGCGTCCAGCTTCGCCAGCTCCTCGCCCATGCGCCGCACCAGCATGAGGAACTCGGGCACGCTGTCTGAGGGCAGGGGCTCGCCGCTGTCGCGGTACTCCGCCAGCGCGTCCTCCACCGCGTGCGCCATCTCCGCCATCTTCATCTGCCCCACCACCCGCGCCGCCCCCTTCAGGGTGTGCGCGAAGCGGAAGAGCGTCGGTACGGCCTGCGCGTCGCCGCTCCCCTCCTCCACGGAGAGCAGCCCGCGCGTGAGCTGCTCCAGCAGCTCCTGGGCCTCGAGGCGAAAGTAGCGGAAGGGGTCGCTGTCCAGGCTCATGCGGAGGCGCGGGAGGTGACGATGGTGTTGAGCTGCTTGGAGAGGTCGATGAGGCGGGTGGCCGTCTGCAGCGTCTGCGAGGAGCTGACCTCGGACTGCCGCGCCGTCTGCGCAACCTCGAGGATGGCGGTGTTCACCTGCTCCACCGCCGTCGTCTGCTGCTGGGTGCTCAGCTCGATTTCACGCGCCACGTCCAGGTTGCTGCGCACCAGCTCCGCGATGCGCCGGAAGCTGCCCGCCACCTCGGAGAACTGCTTCGCGCTGCCCAGCACCGCCTTGGAGCCGTCCTCGGTGGCCATGATGGTGGTGTTGGAGGCGGCGCGGATTTCGTCGATGAGCACGCGGATGTCCTTGGTGGCCCCACCCACGCGGTCCGCCAGCTTGCGAATCTCCTCCGCCACCACCGCGAAGCGCCGGCCGTGCTCCCCCGCCCCCGCGCTCTCGATGGTGGCGTTGATGGCCAGGATGTTCGTCTGCTCCGCCAGCTCGTTGATGATGTCCAGGATGCCGCCAATCTCCTGCGAGCGCTTGCCCAGCTCCAGCATGTGATTGACGATGGCCTCCACCTGGCGGCTCACCGTGTCGATGGCCTCCTGGGCGCGATGCACCGTGTCGTTGCCGCTGCGGGCCGCGCCGGCCGTCTCGTCCGCCACCCGCGCCACCTGCTGCGCGCTGGAGGCGATCTGCCGCGAGGTGGACAGCAGCTCCTTCACGGTGGTGGAGATCTCCGTGGTGGCCGAGGCCTGCTCCCGCGCGCCCGTGGCCTGCTGCGAGGCCGCTGTCTGCAGCGCCGTGGAGGAGCCCTGCACCTGTTTGACGGCCTCACCGATGCGGGTGATGAGGTTGCGCGCCACGACGACGCAGATGACGAGGAAGATGATGCACGCCACCAGGCCTCCGAACTGGAAGACCATCTTGAACGTGTCCGCCTTCTCGTCGAGCAGCCGGGTATGCTGGCTCAACAGCTCCCCCTCCTCCCGCCGCAGGTCCGCCGCCGCGGTACGCACCGCCTGGAGCTGCGCCCGGGCCTGACCACTCAGGAGGGCAACCCGGGCGGCCTCGTACCCCTGGGTGCGGCGCAGCTCCACACCGGCGCTCAGGCCCTCCATCCTCTTGGAGATGGCCGACCGCAGCGCCTCCACGCGCGGCGCC
>QKJM01000942.1 GCA_003249315.1 Archangium sp. | reverse complement strand
GTACGGGTCCGCCCCAGGAGCGTGCAACCCGAGCCCACCGAAGTGGAGGTCCAGGAGTGCGTCGGGGCCGTCCAGCTCCAATGGGGAACGGATGACACCTGCTCGACTCCGGTGGCGGTACGCGACATCCACTTCATGGGGTTGAATCTCGGCCATGCGCCAACCGGTGCCATGACCCACTATGTACGAGGAGGAACGAATGGCACCTTCACCCTGCGCTACTCCGTGGGTACGAATAATTATGTGGACGTGAGAACCCATCTCCGCAGCATCCCACTCAACGCGGCGTGTGATGAGATCATCACGGTCTGCACGGCTGTTCCAGATGCTGGTGAACTGGGAAGCCTCACCGGACCCTGGCAGGTCGTCGGGGAGCCGGCGAGTGAGAGAACCTTTCTCCATGCGCATGGCGGTCCAGAGGGAAATTGGCGCTATGGTTGGTCCTGGGATGCTTCCGAGTCGGACCCGAGCAACTGGTGGTCCCTGCCGAACCTGCCACCCGGCGATTACAGCCTCTACGGTCGGGGATTCATTCGCCGGGGACGCGAGTTCACGCACTTCTACACTCGCAGCATCCGGCCCGCCTCCGTGGTGGCGAATCAAGCAACCCCCGTACGGGCCATGGTGGATGGGGAAGAGCGCTACCCCTTCGTCATGCGGCCGGCCTACCTACACGGCTCCATCCGTCTGGCGGATCCCTACGTCACCAACACCCCTGGTGCGAGCAGCTCCTTGCAGGCGCTCTTCTTCGAGGCGGACCACGACAACAACGCGGATGGAGTTCCCAACTACATCCACCTGTTCTGGAGGAACAGCACGCTCTTGCGAGCGAACGAATCAGGGGGCAGGTGGTCCGCGACCGCGTTCCCTCATGATTTCGATCCGTCGACGGGGGAGTTGTCCTCGAATTACGAGCAGGTGCTCCCCAGCGCGTACGATCAGCCCGCAACCTGGACCCAGCCCTACCTCCGGCTGGCCTTCTGGACACAGGGCTACAACTTCAAGACCCGCCCGGGCGAGTATGATCCCACGCGCTACCGCTACGGCCACATCGACCTGCAGCAGAAGCAGCGCTCGGCGTATCTGAAGCCTGGCCAGTCCTTCCGGGTGGACCACGAGTACTGCTTCAACGAGGTGCAGATGGAGTACTCGGCAACGGGGTCCCGCTTCTACAACCCCTCCGTCAAAGTCAACGGGCGCTACCAGGGAATGGACTGGCGTGGGCTAGCCGCCGACTACACGGTGACTGGCACCATGTACGGCATTCCCGCGGCCGTGGGAATCCCGGCCACGGAGGCGGCCCAGTACGCGCAGACACGGGGTTCCATCAGCTTCACGCTGCCACAGGGTGACTACACCCTGACGCCGGGCGCCACGCTCGTGAACGAGAATGGGGACACCAACGAGGCCACCTTCCAGCCCCTCCAGTTCACCCTCGGGTGCGGGCAAAGGCTGAAGCTGGTGCCGCCGCTGGCGGTGATGGTGGACCCGCAGCCCCCATGCACTGAGGGGGACTCGGTCACGGTCTCCGGCGTGGTGAAGAGCAGCCCGGCGGAGGTGGACAGGGTGTGGTACCGGCTCAACGACGGCCCCGAGGTGGAGCTGTGCAGCAACTGTGGCATCGACCCGGACTTCTCCTTCCCGGTGCAACTGAGGGGGTGTGAGAACACGGTGAAGGTGTATGCCTACAGCGCTGGCCTGCCGGAGCCCGCCACGGGCTTCCAGCAACTGGTGTGGGACGACCCGGCGGACGGGCCGAGCTGCGCGGACTCGACGTGTGTGAACCGACCCCCGGTGGCGCGCTGCCGCAACCTGCTGGTGCCGGCGAACGAAGCCTGCATGGGAACGGGCAACGTGGATGACGGCTCGTACGACCCCGAGGACGGAGAGGTGCAGTGCTCACAGTCGCCGGAGGGTCCATACGCGCTGGGGCGCCAGCGGGTGACCCTCACCTGCACGGACTCCCTGGGCGCCACGTCCTCGTGCGAGGCGACGGTGACGGTACGAGACGAGGAGCCCCCACAGTTGGTGTGCCCGGAGGTGCCAGTGCTCGAGTGCCGGGAGGGAGGCGCACAGGCCAGCTATGCGCCGATGGTCAGTGACAGGTGCGGCAGCGTCACCACCACCTGCACGCCAGCCTCGGGCAGCGCGTACGCCCTTGGGACGACTCCCGTCACCTGCACGGCAACGGACAGCGCGGGCAACCGCTCTCACTGCGGCTTCGAGGTGACCGTGGCGGACACGCAGCCACCGGCCATCTCCTGCCCGGCGCCCATCACCGCGGAATGCACGGGCAACGGGGGCACGGAAGTGGCGCTCGGAGAAGCCACGGCCACGGATGCATGCACGCCGACACAGGTGCAAGGCCCCACCTCCACGCGCTACCCGGTGGGCACCACCGAGGTGACCTACTCGGCCGTGGATGCCGCGGGAAACACCGCCACCTGCTCCACCTCTGTGACGGTGGTGGACACGCAGCCTCCGGTGGTGACGGTGGGCGAGCCGGTGAAGCTGTGGGCTCCCAACCACGGCTACCATACCGTGCGTCTGGCGGACTGCGGCATCACCGTGGAGGACCCCTGCGGAGACCCGCTCGCCGCCAGCCAGGTGCAAACCACCCTCGACTGCGTCTCCTCGGATGAACCGGAGAACAGCACCGGAGATGGGAACACGCAGGCGGACATCGTCATGGTGGACTCCACCACCGTGAAGCTGCGGGCCGAGCGGCGCGGCGACGGAGATGGCCGGGTGTACCGCCTCCACTTCACCGTGAAGGATGCGGCCGGCAACGCCACTCCAGGCGTCTGCACCGCGCTGGTGATGCATGACCAGAGCGGCACCCTCCCCGTGGACAGTGGCGAGTCCTACCGCGTCTGCCGCGAATAGCGGCATTTCTCCTGGTATCAACGAGGCCTCGGGCCGGCGAGCCATTCGCCGCGCCCGGGGCCTTCGTGCCTCATTCTGCTTCAGCTCTGGAGCATCGGCCGCCCCTGGTGCGCCACCAGCAGGTCGTGCATGTCGTTGGCGTGCTCCTCCTCCTTCGCGAGGATGACCTCCAGCAACCGCCGGGTGGTCGGATCATGCTGGGAGAAGTAGCGGATCAGCTCCCGGTAGGTGTCGATGGCGATCCTCTCGGCGATGAGATTCTCCTTGATCATGTCCACGAGGTTGGCGCCTTCCACGTACTGGCTCGCGCTGCGAGTGAGCAGTCCCTCGGGATTGAAGTTGGGCTTGCCCCCGAGCTGGTTGATGCGCTCGGCGAGCTGCAGCACGTGCTGTTGCTCCTCGCGCGCGTGCTGACCGAACTCCGCCTTCACCGACTCGCTCTGGATGCCCTGCGCGTTGATGTAGTGCGAGGTGTAGCGCAGCACGCAGACGACCTCGGTGGCCAGCGCGTCGTTGAGCAGCTTGATGGTGGTCTCCACGTCCCCCTCGTAGCTCGGGGTGACGGCGCCCTCCTCGAGGTGCTGACGCGCCCGGCGGCGGATCTCCTCGATGTCGGTGAGAAACGGTTGCTCCATTTCAGCCATGTCCTTCCTCCCTGGATTCTCTTCCGGACAAGCTAAGGAGTGACGAGCGGATGGGGAGCGTCGAAAGCACGCAAGGCAGGCGTCCAGGGAGGCCTGGATGAGCCGTGCCGTCACGAAGCCGTGACGGGGGTGCTCCGCGCGACCCATCGGGAGCGTCTCGGCACCCGTGGGCCAGGGTTCCCACGAGCCGATGCCTGGAAGCCCGCTCCCCTGCCCTGGAACCGAACTGGAAGAGACACCGCGAATGGAGAAGAAGCCGGATGCCCGGTTGTCCCCACCGCGGCAAAGCGACTATGGAGGGGAGCCATCACCCCCTGAGAGAGAGAACGTGATGGCATCTGACGCAGCCCGGCCGCCCGAAGCCCACCAGACCACCTCCATCTGGAAGGTGGCGGCCGCGAGCTTCATCGGCACCGCCGTGGAGTGGTACGACTTCTTCCTCTACGGCACCGCCGCCGCGCTCATCTTCAACAAGCTCTTCTTCCCCGAGTTCGATCCGCTGGTCGGCACGCTGGCCGCCTTCGCCACCTTCGCGGTGGGCTTCGTGGCCCGGCCGCTGGGGGGCGTGGTCTTCGGCCACTTCGGGGACAAGCTGGGGCGCAAGTCGATGCTGAGCGCCACCCTCTTCATCATGGGCCTGGCCACCTTCGGCATCGGCCTGCTGCCCACCTACGAGAGCATCGGTGTCGGCGCTCCGGCGCTGCTGGTGCTGCTGCGGCTGCTCCAGGGCTTCGGCCTGGGCGGCGAGTGGGGCGGCGCGGTCCTCATGGCCGTGGAGCATGCCCCCCCCCACCGCCGCGGCTTCTACGGGAGCTGGCCGCAGATGGGCGCCCCCGCCGGCATGCTGGTGGCCACCGGCGTCTTCGCCATCTTCTCCCGGCTGCCCGACGACCAGTTCCTCGCCTGGGGCTGGCGCGTGCCCTTCCTCCTCAGCATCGTGCTCATCGGCATCGGCGCCTTCATCCGGCTGAGCGTCGCCGAGTCCCCCGCCTTCCAGCAGCACAAGTCCTCCGAGGACTCCAACCGCAAGCTGCCCATCATCGAGGTGCTGGTCACCTACCCCCGGCAGATCCTCCTCGCCATGGGAGCGCGCTTCGCGGAGAACGGCGTCTACTACGTCATCACCGCCTTCGTGCTCACCTACGGCACCGAGCAGCTCCAGCTCCCGCGCGCCACCGTGCTCAACGGCGTGCTGGTGGCCAATGTCGTCCACCTGGTGGCCATCCCCCTCTTCGGGGCCGCTTCGGATCGCTTCGGCCGCCGCCCCGTCTACCTCGGCGGCGCCGTGGGCTGCGCCCTGCTCGCCTTCCCCTTCTTCTGGCTCATCGACACCAAGGCCACCGGCCTCATCTGGCTCGCCATCTGCCTGGGCATCATCTCCCACGCCGCCATGTACGGGCCCCAGGCCAGCTTCTTCTCCGAGCTCTTCGGCACTCGCGTGCGCTACAGCGGCGCCTCCCTGGGCTACCAGTTCGCCTCCGTGTTCGCCGGCGGCCTCTCGCCCCTGATCGCCACCTGGCTGCTCCACAGCTCCGGCGGCAAGCCCTGGCCCATCTCCCTCTACATCGTCGGGCTCTCCCTGGTGACGCTCGTCTCCGTGTACCTCTCCGCGGAGACCTTCCGTGGCAACATCGCCGAGCCGGCTCCCGCGGCCTCCTCCGAGGGGAACTCGGGGGACGGGGAGCAGCGCGAAGTGGCTTGACGGAGCACGCCGGGGCCACCGCTCTCAGCCAGGGGAGCGAGGCCCCCTCACCCCGGCCCTCTCCCGGAGGGAGAGGGGGCTCTCTTCGTCCCCTCTCCTCTCCTCTACGTCCCTAGCGGGCCGTCCAGCCGCAGTCCATCACCTGGGCGGCTCCGGTGATTCCTCCCGCCGCCTCCGAGCACAGGAAGCCCACGTAGGCCGCCACCTCGCTCGGCTCCAGCAGGCGCTTCACCGCCGCCGGCGCCAGCATGACGCGCTCGATGACCTCCTGCTCCGTCATGCCGTGGACGCGCGCCTGGTCCGCGATCTGCTTCTCCACCAACGGCGTGCGCACGTAGCTGGGGCACACGGCGTTCACCGTCACTCCCTTGTCCGCCGCCTCCAGCGCCACCGTCTTCGTCAGCCCCATCAGCCCGTGCTTCGCGGAGATGTAGGCCGACTTGTACGGCGACGCCACCAGCCCGTGCAGAGAGGAGACGTTGATGATGCGCCCCCACTGCCGCGCGTACATCAGCGGCAGCGCGTACTTCGTGAGCAGGAAGGGCCCCACGAGCATGATGCGGATCATCTGCTCCCAGCGCTCCTCGGGAAACTCCTCCACCGGCGCCACGTGCTGCAGGCCGGCGTTGTTCACCAGGATGTCCAGGCGATCCCACTCCTGCTTCGCCCGCTCCACCAGCGCCTGGCACTCCTCACGCGAGGACACGTCCGCCCGCTGCGCCAGCGCGCCCGGAATGCCCTCCGCCACCGCTCGCGCCCCGGCCTCGTCCAGGTCCGACACCAGCACCCGCGCTCCACGAGCACCCAGGTCCTCGGCGATGGCCCGGCCGATTCCACTCGCCGCGCCCGTCACGAGCGCACACTTTCCGGTCAGCTCCGCCATGACATCGTCTCCTAGAGCACCAGTCGAAGGGTGAGGAAGCCCGACAGATCCTTCTCGTCGAACTCGGGCCTGTCCTTGGTGCTGAGCGTGTGGTGCGCCACGCGCGCGCCCAGGGCCACCTGGTCGATCAGCCACCACGTGGCGCCCACGTTCAGGTAGGTCTGCGTGGTGGAGACGATGGGCTCGCTGGACGGCGTGGAGCCCGAAGCCGGCACGAAGAAGGGCGTCCGGTCCCGCACCTGCACGTAGCTGACGCCCACGCCCGAGCGGCCGGACAGGAAGATGTCCAGTCCTCCTGAGAGGGAGAGGGCATCGAAGGGCGTGTTGAGGATCTGATTCGCGTAGCCCGGCGCGGAGTTGAGCACGTCGTTCTGCACTCGCGCCGCGTTGATGAAGGGCGTCACCTGGAAGGGCAGCGGCAGCAGGCCCTTCAGCTTGAGCTTCAGGTTGGCACGCGCGTTGTAGCCGTTCAGCAGGGGATCATCCTTGCGGCTGGCCTGGTAGTTGATGGAGAAGAACTGCACGGCCGCCTTGGCCTCGACGTACGAGCTCTCGTAGCTCAGCGAGGGACTGACGACGCGGAAGTGGATGTCGTCATCCGGCTGGCCGTTGCGGAAGTTGCCCAGGGGCCGCTCCCAGAAGCGGCTGTTTCCGCCGAAGGAGCCACCCACCATGAAGGAGGCCGAGGTGCTCAGCGGGTTGGCCTCGGTGTAGCTCAGCCCGGCGGTGAAGCCCCAGCGCGAGTACCGCGCCTGCACGCCCTGCCCGCGGTTGAAGCCGCTGTAGAGCAGCGGATCTCGCGTGTACTTGTCCGCCATCAGCACGTCGCCCGTGTGGGCGGAGAAGAAGTCCACGCTGGCGGGATCCAGGATGATGCCGGCCTCCACGGTGGTGTCCCACCGCTGCAGGCGCAGCACCTGATCTCTCACCGACATGGAGGCCGTGCCCTCCCAGATGCCCGAGCCGTGGCTGCGGATGTTGCGCTCGAACTCGCTGCGGAAGGTGATGTAGGGCCCCAGCCGCCCCTCCACCCCGAAGCGCGCCATGGCCAGCGTGGTGATGCGGCTCTCGCGCTGCGGGTTGGGGTTGAGCAGCAGGTTCTCCGAGTGCAACCCACCGGCGATGGCCAGCACCGGGTTGATGAAGTACGTCTCGCTGCCCAGAGCGAAGATCGGCCGGGTCTCCGGCGCGGGCCCGCTCACCACCAGGGACTCTGGATCGGGCTGCTGAGGAGCCTGTGGCGCCGCGGGCTCGAGGTTGGCTGGCGCGGCTTCGGCGCTCTCGGCCCGGGCCGGGGACGAGGCCAGGGCGGACGCCAGCGCGCACACCATCGCCATGCGGGAGGCAGCAGGGAACAGCGGATTCATGAAACGGGGCTCTCTTCGGCTGCACGTTGGAAGAAGGAAGACCGCCGCCCGCGCGCGGCAGCCACGGCGCGGGCGGCGGAGAAGGAACGGCGACCGCGACGACCTACCGCTCCAGGTACTCCATGGCGAGCTTCAAGCCCGCCTCGGAGCGCAGGGAGCCGAAGTGGTTGGCGATCATCCCCTTGAGGAAGTAACCGCTGGTGTCGTAGTCGTTGAGAGTGGTCAGCTTGTTCACCACGCAGCCCGGCATGTCGACGCGCGAAGCCGACTCGGACACGTACAGGTCCTGGTAGTTGGAGCCCTGGGTGATGTCCGACATGGTGATGGTGAAGTACTTCACCACGTTGCCACCGCACTGGCCCGTCTTGCCGAAGGCGAAGTCACCATCCGCGCACGGGGTGGCGAACAGATCCTTCGGGCCGTTGAGGGGCTTGTGGAAGTACGTCTGCACGTAGTTGGAGCGGCTGCCCATCTCGCAGACGATGGTGCCACGCATCGTCCTGTTGCCCCCACCGCACAGCAGGTAGGGCGAGTCGTAGGTGGACACGCCGTGGTTGGCGCCGGAGCCGACGATGACGTGGCTGAGCTGAGGGAAGGGGTTGACGGAGCCCTCCACGCCCTTGGAGTGCTCCACGTACATCCGGCGCAGCGCGTCGCGCACCACCGTCACGCCCAGCGAGTGCCCCACCAGGGCCACCTTGCGCTCCGGATTGTTCTTCATCACCGCCTTGACGAGCGACTGGAGGATGGGCGTGGACCAGCCGTGATCGATGTTGCCCGCGGCGTTACCCGTGGTGTTGCTGTCCGAGGGATCCACCGTGAGGACCTTGTCCGTGCGGAAGTCCACCGCCACCACGCGGTAGCGCGCGGCGATCAGCTTCTCGGCGAGCTGCGCGCGCGCCTCGGTGTCCGGGTTGAACTGGACCTTCTCCAACGAGGAGTTGATCTCCGTGCCCGGCGGTAGGAGGAAGGACTCCCAGGTGTGCGGCCGGGTGGAGTTTCCCTGCACCAGGATGACGATGGGCTTGGAGGTGTCCTCCTCGCCGGGCAGGGTGTACTCCTTGGCGGCGCAGGGATAGCCGGCGATGTTGGCCTTGTCCCCGTCGGCGAAGTTGGTGGCCATGTTGGGGCCGCCGAACTCGGCCCGCCCGGTCCACTTGCCGTCGTCGTTGCCACCGGTCTTGTAGGGCGTGGTGCCGCCGGTGTTCGACTTGTCGTAGTAGAGGTTGTCCACCGCGCAGCCGGGGTGGTTGCTCAGCGGGCGGTAGTGGCCGTCATACTGCTGGTAGTTCTCCGGCGTCTGCGGCTCGGTGGTGGTGAGCTCCGCCATCTCCGGCGCATCGTCGATGGACCAGCCCGCTACGTCCACGCCCTCGGCCTGCAGCTCCGCGAGCCGGCTCTGGATCTGCTCGCGACACCCCTCCACCGTCACCACGTCCTGCAGGTCTGGGTCGGTTCCACCTCCGTCCTGAGGCTCGCAGGCGAGCAGCGAGCAGGCTGCGAGTCCGGTCGCGTAGAGGCGGAGGGAGTGCTTGGAAATCCTCATGTGGTGGCTCCTGGGAATCGCGGATGGCCGCGGGCGACGGGGCCGACCTGCACCAGACAGGCGGCGCCCGGACAGCACCGATCCGAAAGGGTCGGCCATCTAGCATCCTAGCCGCACGACGCCTCGGGTCCACCCCCGAATATGAGGACTCATTCATGACGCACTGAGCCATGAAAGACGACTTCGCCTGGTGTCATCTTTAGGAGGGACCCGCCCCGCACATTGGGAGCGAGGACGGGTCCCCACCCCTCCACTCAGAACTTCTCGGAGGAGCAGATGAAGTAGTGCAGTTGGGGCTTGCAGGTAGCCCGCTTCACCTCGGACCAGTCCGCTTGCGGCCACACCTTCTGCGCCCAGTCGGCGATGGTGTCGACGAGCTGGGGCTCCACTCCGTGGTGCTTGAACTGCGGGAGCATGTACCAGATGCGGTTGCCCAGAGAGCCGTCGTACCAGCCGTTGATGAGCTCCGACTGATCCGCACCACCACCATTGAGCCAGTCCTCGACGGCGTAGGTGCGCGTCTTCTCCCACCAGGCGGAGAGGACGGCCTGCATGATGGCGCGCCGCTCCTCGGCCGTCATGTCCGTCCACCCCGTCATGTGCCCCGGCACCACCAGGCGGCTCGGGTCTCCCGCCACCCGCGGCACCCAGCCCATGCCAGACGGCGCGTTGGGCTTGAGCGAGTTGGCCGTGGCCTGCATGCCCTTGACCAGCCACTCCGTGAGCAGCGCGTTGGTGGGCGGTGCCCCCTCGCCTACCGTCTGCATCTCCCGGATGAAGCCCGGCACGTAGGACCAGTCGAGAGGCCGCTGCGCGCCGCGATCCGCCCCGTCCGTGTGGTTGCCGTTGTAGAGGATGAGCGCGAGCTGGTACCAGGCCATGGAGAAGTAGGGGAACTGCACCTTGCTGTTGTCATTGATGCCGGGCAGCTCCCGCGGCAGCTTCAGCAGGTTGGGAGAAGTATCGAAGCTGTTGTTGAGCATCCACCCCCGCGCGTCCCGCGAGCTGGGGAAGAGCTTCTGCAGGTGGTCCTCCAAGCCGAACTCCTGCATCACCTCCCACGTCTTCACCACGTGCCAGAGCGCGGTGGAGTAGATCTTCTTCGAATACCCCTCGTCCTTGGCGGTGGTGGCGTTCGGATAGCGCGGCGAGAGGAAATTGTAGACGGCCAGGACCCAGGCACGGTTCGGGTAGAAGAGCTTCTCCCGGTAGTTGCCGTAGCCGGCGTCACGAACCTGCGCGGCCAGCTCGCGGACGCTGGCGGGGATGTTGGGCGCCGTGCCCTCGCCCGCGTAGTACTTGTTGAGCGGATCATTGACGAAGACGTCCCCCCAGGCGTCCTTGGGGTGGATGCTCGGCAGCCAGTGGTTCCAGTCCGGGAGCTGGAACATGACGGGCACCTCCCGGGCACTGAGGTTGGTCGTCGTGGAGACGGCCGCCGCGGTGATGCCGCTGGGGAAGAGGTACGGGAGCATGTCGCGATCCTTCTCCAGCACCGCGTCCACCCCGGCACCGGCCGACCACTGCGTGGCGGGCTTCGCGTCCAGTCCCGGTCCGGGCTGGTAGGGCGGATTCCACGGCCGCCCCGGGTTCGGCACTCCCGGCAAGGTCCGGATGTAGGAGGCGATCTTCTTTCCCTCATCCTCGGTCAGGCCGTGAAACTTCGACCGCTCGATGATGACGTGGTTGGAGTAGTTGAAATACTTCAGGTCCCGGCCATCCTGGGCATGACAATCCATGCACCGGGCCTTGATGGTGTCGGTGGTCTTGTATGAGCGCCGCAGGGTCTTCGAGCGCCAGAGCTGCTCACCCGCGGAGATGGAGGCGGCGTCGGAGTACGGCGGCGTCCAGTTGGCCGGGTCGTCCTGGGTGAAGGCGGAGTCCGCCAGGACGCGGCTGCCGTCGGTGCGCAGGAAATTGAACTTCAGCACCCGGAAGCCGATCGAGCGCTCATCCGTCTGGTTGAACCGGAAGGAGACCTGGTTGTCGCCCGCGCTGAGCTGCCCTGCGGGCACCGCCAGGGACAGCTTCAGGGTTGCGAAAGCACCGCCGATGCCCCCATAGGCCTTCCCCAGCCCTTCGACCGCGACCGTGGTGTTGTTCAGGTTCACCCAGGGGCCGTTATTGAAGCGGATGCTGGCCTTGTCCACGTAGCTCAGGTTGTGCGCCTGCATCCAGAACCGTAGCGTCTGCTGGACGTCCTGCGCGCTCAGGGAGATCGTCACGGTCCGGGTGAAGCCTTCGTTGCCGATGACCTCGATGGGCAGCGTCACTGGAGAGCCCGCGGGAGTGGTGGGCGGCTGCGTCGGCTCGGTTGGGGTCGGCTCGGTTGGGGTCGGCTCCGTTGGAGTCGGCTCCGTTGGCCACCGGTTCGGCCATCCGGAGCCCCACGAGCCCGACCAGGCCGAGGACGTGTATGCCGAAGAGTCCTCGAGCAGCGCGGCCTCTTCCGACTCGGGGCCACAGCCCGTGAGCGAGGTGAAAAGACCGAGCATCGCGAGCTGTGAAAGGAATTGTACTACACGAGGTACCTTCTTGCCCTGTCGATGAATGTCCATGACTGGGGCTCGTGTCATACGAAAGGGCGATAGGGAACGAACAGGCGAGGGAGGGAGCCCTGAAAAGCCTGTCTCATGAGCAGCGCTTCCCGTGGGTGGATGGGAGCCTCAACTTCCCGGCACGAATGCCTGCCTGAGGAGGGCGAACTCATGAAGCATCCCGCACCGCCGCGAGTCATTGCACTCGTGGGCCCCCAGGGCACGGGCAAGACGACCTTGCTCGAGTCCCTGCTGAGAACCACGAGCGCCGAAGGCATCCGCGCCGGGGGAGGAAACGGGACGGCCAGCGAGAGGGAGATGACGCTCGAGTTGACCGTGCATGGCACCGGGTTCCTGAACGAGCACTGGACGTTCATCGACTGCCCGGGAGCCCCGGAGTTCGCCCAGGAGGCGCGTCAGGCGCTCCAGATATGCGATGCGGCGCTCGTGGTCAGTGATGCATCCCCCGAGCGGGCCGCCGCGCTGTCGCCCCTCTTCACCTTCCTGGACGCACGCCGTATCCCCCATCTCTTCTTCCTCAACCTGCTCGACGATGGCGGCGCACCGGTGCGGGAGCTGCTGGAGGTGCTGCAAGCCGTCTCCTCGCGCCCCCTGGTGCTGCGTGAGGTGCCGCTACGCGAGGCAGGAAAGGTCGTGGGCGTGGTGGATCTGGTGAGCGAGCGCGCCTGGGGCATGGAATCGAAAGGTCCCCCCCCGCGCATCCCCCTGCCTGGGGAGGAACGCCCGCGCGAGGAGGAGGCCCGGCGTCAGCTCCTCGAACGACTCGCGGACCTGGATGACGTCCTGCTCGAGCAGTTGCTGGAGGACAAGGTGCCGCCGCCGAACGTCCTCTACGGGCAGATGGAGCAGGCGCTCCGCGAGGACCGGCTGGTGCCCGTCTTCATCGGCTCGGCGGAGAGGGGACTCGGCCTGCAGCGGCTGCTCAAGGGCCTGCGGCACGAGGTGCCCTCGGTGGAGGAGACACGCGCGCGCCTGGGCCTGTCCCAGGAGGGAGAGCCCCTGGTCCAGGCCTTCAAGACCTGGTACCTGCCGCACGTAGGCAAGCAGTCGCTGGTGCGCGTATGGCGTGGCGAGGTGCGGGAGGGTGGCACCCTGGCGGGCGCCCGGGTGGGCGGGGTGATGCGAGTGCAGGGGAGCCAACAGGAGCCGCTGGAGACAGCCCTGGAGGGCGAGGTGGTGGTGCTCGGCAAGCTGGAGCCACTGCGCACGGGAGACCTGGCCGACCCCGAGAGCGTGCGCCACCCCGACGACTGGCCCCAGGCACCGCCTCCGGTACACCAGCTCGCCATCGTCGCCGAGAAGCGCACGGATGACGTGAAGCTGACGGGCGCCCTGGGCCGGCTCGTCGAGGAGGATCCTTCCTTCTCGGTGGATCAGGAGCCGGACTCGCAGATGCTGGTGCTGGGCGGACAGGGAGAGCTACACCTGAGAGAGGGTCTGGAGCGGCTGCGTACCCGCATGCGCGTGCCAGTGGTGGGGCGTCCCCCTCCAGTGCCCTACCGGGAGACCCTGCGCCGACAGGGAACCCACCATGCCCGTCACAAGCGCCAGTCCGGTGGACACGGACAGTTCGGCGACGTGGTGGTGGAGGTGCAGCCCCTGCCCCGTGGCCAGGGCTTCCGCTTCACCTCCGCCGTGGTGGGCGGAACCGTTCCCCGGCAGTACATCCCCGCGGTGGAGGAGGGCGTGAAGGATGGCCTGAGGCGCGGACCGCTCGGCTTCCCCGTGGTGGACGTGGCCGTCACCCTCACCGGAGGCACCTATCACTCGGTGGACAGCTCGGATCAGGCCTTCCGCACCACCGGGCGTCTGGCCATGACGGAGATCCTCCCTCAACTGGAGCCGGTGCTGCTCGAGCCCATCCTCCTGGTGGACGTCCACGTGCCCCACGAGGCCACCCCGCGCGCCCAGCGACTCGTCACCAGCCGCCGGGGGCAGATCCTCGGCTTCGACGCCCATCCAGAGCTGCCCGGCTGGGAGGTGCTCACAGCCTATGTGCCCCAGGCGGAGATGCAGGACTTCATCGTGGAGCTGCGCTCGGCCTCGTCCGGCCTGGGCAGCTTCGTGGCCCGGCAGGACCACTACGCCGAGCTGGTGGGCAAACAGGCCGAGCGGGTGGTGAACCAGCAGCAGGCGGCGGCTCAGCGCTGAGCGCGCCGCCTCGCGCCCTTCAGGCGACGCTCACCTGGGCGTCTGGCGCCAGTGACGCGAGCCACGGCCACAGCAGTCGCGCGCACACCTCGGGGTGGGTGAAGTAGGGCACGTGGCCGACCCCGCGCAGCAGGTGCCGCTGCGTCCCCGGAGGCAGCGAGGCCACCAGCCTCTCCAGCGTGGAGGCGGGCACCAGCACGTCCCGCTCCCCCTGGATGCACACGCACGCCACGGGCAACCTGCGCAGCTCGGGCGGCGGGAGCTCCTTGCCGATGGAGAGGGCGCGGTGGAAGGTGCTCATCCGCTCCAGCGACGTGGTGGGCACCACCTCGGCGACCTGCTCGACCGGAATCCGCTTCCACGCGGCCGCGCTCGCCATCAACGCCCCGGGACGCCCCAGCACGGCGATGGGGCCCATCATGGAGATGAGACTGCCCCGAGGCCCCAGGTGCTCGGGCCGGGTGAACGAGCCGAGAAAGGCCACGCCCCGCGTCGCCCCGGCCACGGCCAGCCAGGCCGCCACCATGCCACCAAAGGAGCTGGCTACCACCGCGTCCACCCGGCCCGCCGCCAGCAGCACTTGACGGGAGAGAGCTTCCGCACCATGCGCCGCATGGCGGCCCTCGGGGTACTCGACCAGCAGGGGGCGCGCTCGAGGAGCAAGCTGCTCGGCCAGCGCCCTGAAGCCCGACCCCCTCGCACCCAGACCGGGGAGCAGGAGCACCCTCGGCCCCCTTCCCTGCCCCATCTCCGTCAGTACCACCTCTCGACGCATGCCATTCCTCGCGATGCGCTCGGAAACGCCGCCCGCCCGCCGCTTCTTCCGCCGCCCCGACGGTGCTTCGACATGGGCGTGTGTCGCGGTCCGTTGCGGGTAGAGTCTCCGGCCCCGGCGAGCCTGCTCCGCCGGCAGGAGGCCCGCAAGATGACGATGGAGGAATTGCACACCCGCACCGTGGCCCTGCTGTGCCAGGAGTCCGTCCCACCCCCGCCCCCCGCGACGTCCGGGAGAGACCTCGAGCTCTTCGCCCCCCCCTCCCCCGGCCAGCGCTTCCTCCCCTTCCTGCCGACCCACCTCCAGCACGCACTGTCGCTGACAGCCCGCTTCATGGAGCTCGCCAACGCCCACCCCGGCGAGGCGGGGCTGGCGGCGGTACTCGACGAAGCCGAGCGACTGGCGCGGGAGGAAGAACTCGAGCGAGTGAAGTACGCGCTGCGCGTCTTCATCACCCACCACCCCGAGGGCCGCGGGCTGCCCCTTCCACCCCTGCGGGAACGTGCGCCGAGCCAGGTGCTCCCCTCGCGGCGCGACCCGGCCAGCCCGGAGTCCTGGCTCGACTACTTCCGCGAGGACACCGGGCTCGGTGAGTACTACGACACGTGGTACGCCACGTCTCCGGCGGCCGGGTACCCGGACCCCGCCCACCCCCGGCAGCGTCTCGCCGGGGAGCAAAGGGGCGAGCGCTTCTGGCACCTGCACCAGCAGCTCCTGGCCCGCTACGACACGGAGCGGCTGGCCTTCGGTCATCCCCGCGTCGCGCCCCTCTCGGACTACGCCTCCCCCATCTCCGAGGGGTATGACGCCGGGCTCCCGGGCTTCGCCCCCCGGCCTCCGGGAGTGAGCCCGCGGAGCCTGCCCGGCTACGGCGTCACGGACCACGCCACGCGCAGGGACAGGCTCTTCACCGCGGCCTCCTCGGGGCTGCTGTGGCAGGGGGACACGCCCGTCCCCATCGAGAGCATCGGGCAGCTCGCCGACACGGCCGAGTCCAACCTCGGCTCCGTGGATGGCGAGGCCTGGGCGGATCCGCTCGGACACTACGGCTCGCACCACAACCTGGGGCACGTCCTCCTCGCCCACATCCTGCCTCCCGTGAAGGCGAGCCTGCCCGGAGTCCTGGCCTCTCCGGCCACCGCGGTGAGAGACCCCCTCTTCTACCGCTGGCACCGCCACGTGGATGACATCCTCGACGCCTGGCAGCGGACCCACCTGCCACCGCACGAGCTGTCCGACGCGCCCCAGGTGCGGATGCGACAGTGGCTCGGTGGTGGGCGGGCACCGGCGCACCAGAGCCCGGACATCCTCATCTGCCTGCGACGGGCCATTCCCGAGGCAGCCGCGCCGGACTTCGACGGACAGCGCTGGGGCGAGGCCACCTTCGGCGGAGAGCATTGGGACACGCCGCCTCCCACCTTCCCCATGACGACCCACACGCTCCGGACGCGCCTCGTGGAGGAGGAGCTCCGCCTGCCGGAGGGACACCGGATCGGCAAGCCACGGCTCGACCACGAGGAATTCCACTACTTCTTCCGGCTCGAGAACCTGCTGCCGCGCGAGCAGGAGGTGACGGTGCGCATCTTCCTCGTGGCGGATGCCTTCGCAGAGGAGCGTCGGCTGTGGCTGGAGATGGATCGGTTCGACCACACGCTGCGTCCCTCGGAGCGCGCGGTCCTCTTCCGGCCCGCGCGCTCCGCCTCCGTGGTGAGGGAGGGCTGGCCCGCGAACCTGCTGCTCCCGCGAGGCCGACCCGAGGGCATGCTCTTCCGCCTGATGGTGCTGCTCACCCGCCCGGAGAGGGAACACGCGGGGGAGGGCGAGGAAATCCTCTCCCCGTCTCCCCGAGAGCTGGGGTACCCGTTCAACCGGCCCCTGCCACCGGGGAGACGCATCACGGAGCTGCTCGCGGCCCGGCCCGCCGTGGCCACCCGCAACCTCTTCATCCACCACGCTCCTTGAGAGAGAAGCGCACGTGCTCATCCGCTATTCAGATTGGAAGAAGCCCACCGACGCAGCCTACGCGTTCCAGCTCCGCGCGGCGGAGGGCTTCACTCCAGAGGTCCCCGAGCCGGGCACTCGCAGCGACATCCGGGACGTGGCCCGCGAGGTCCTCACCCCGGGCGAGGCGGAGCGCTTCGAGCGACAGGTCCACCGCTGGTCGGGCCCGGAGGACGTGGTGGGCGAGGCCGGCGAGAAGCCGTACGAGGGCGTGCAGCGCACCTTCGAGGAGCACGTCTGGCGCGACGCGCTCGGCATGTCCGATCTCGACTCGGTGATGCGGGGGAACGTCCTGGTGATGAGGAATGGCGCTGGACGGGCCGACTACGTGCTCCGCGACCACCACATGCTGGATGTGGCCCTCTACCACTACCGGACGACCGGCGAGCTGCCGAGCGCCCTCTTCCACGCGGATCGCCACTCCGACTGGTGCCGGGACAGCTACCTGGAGGCACGCAGGCCCCAGCAGGCGGCCACCTGGTGGAAGCTCTTCGAGGGCCTGAAGCGGCCGGGCGGCGAGCAGCCCGTGCTGAGCGAGCAGGACGTCTTCTTCGCCACCGGCAAGGCCGAGCGGAGCGTGTCGATGAGCGGCCGGGACTCGGACGTCCCCATCCGCATCCCCTACTTCCTCGATCCCGATGCGCTGCACTGGCGGAGCGCCCTGGAGCGACCCGGCGCGCTGAGCTCGGACTGGCTCTCCCTGGACCTGGACTACTTCCAGCCCGCGCCGCAGCTCCGCGTGAGCCGAGGCCTGATGCGGGACGCGCGCTTCCACGCGCTGCTCTCCGACGCCCGCGTCCGCGTCTTCGTCCTCTCACCCCAGTTCACCAACGGGGGAGACCGGATAGAGCCCTGGGAGACCCAGGGCAGCCTCCACTCCTCGCTCCGGCTGGTGAACCTGCTGCGCCAGCTCCCCGGGCGGGTACGGCTCGAGGGCTGAGCCCTCACACGTTGCGCAGCCGCACCTCTCGCACGGTGTGGCCCGCCCCCTTCACCAGCACCAGATGGGCCCGCTCCCGGGTGGGGAGGATGTTGTCCTTCAGGTTGGGCCCGTTGATGGTGCGCCAGATGCGCCGGGCGAGCTCCCGGGCCTCCTCCTCGCTGAGGGCCGTCATCCGGTGGAAGTAGGCGGTGGGCTCCTGGAAGGCCGTCTCCCTCAACGCCAGGAAGCGCTCCAGGTACCACTGCTCGATGTTGTGCTCGTCCGCGTCCACGTAGATGGAGAAATCGAAGAAGTCCGACACGAAGATCGGCCTCCGCCCCACCCCCGTCTGCAGCACGTTCAGTCCCTCGAGGATGAGGATCTCCGGCTGCCGCACCACCTGCGTCCGACCCTCGAGGATGTCATACGCGTGATGCGAATAGACGGGCGCATGCACCTCCGGCTCGCCCGCCTTCACCGCGGCGAGGAACTCCAGCAGCCGCGACAGGTTGTAGCTCTCCGGGAAGCCCTTGCGCTCCATCAACCCTCGCGACTCCAGATCCGCGTTCGGGTAGAGGAAGCCATCCGTGGTGACGAGATCCACCTTGGGGTGGTGCGGCCAGCGCGACAGCAGCGCCTGCAGCACTCGCGCGGTCGTACTCTTTCCCACCGCCACGCTTCCGGCGATGCCAATGATGTAGGGAACCCGAACACCTTTCTTTCCCAAGAAGGTGTCCGTGGCCTCGAACAGGCCCTGGGTGGCCTGCACATAGAGGCTCAGCAGGCGGGAGAGTGGCAGGTAGACCTGCACCACCTCCTCGAGGGAGACGCGCTCGTTGATGCCGCGCAGGTGCTCGAGGTCCGCCTCGGACAATGTCAGCGGCGTGGAGGCGCGCAGGCAGCTCCACTCCTCAGAGGAGAAGGTGCGATAGAGCGAGAACATCAAGCTCGTGTTCTACTCCCTCGCGACCAGAGACAGAAGGAGAGCCTGTGGGACGGAATGAGAACCTGGCCGTTGGCTTTCATAACATCGACCACAATGACTCCTCGCGCGGCGCGGTCGGTTTCCTGGAATCCATGAACGCCGACCAGCGCGTACGAGAGGTCCAGCAGTATGCGGCCTCTTTGCTCAGAGTGTGTGAGGGCGCTCGCCTCCTGGATGCCGGCTGTGGACTGGGCGATGTCACCCGGGACCTGGCGAGCATGGTGGGACGGACCGGCCGGGTCGTGGGGATCGACCTGAGCGAGAGCATGGTGGCGGAGGCCCGCCAGCGCACGCAGGGAACGAGGCTCTCCGTGGAGTTCCACGTGGGGGACATCCACCAGATGGACTTCCCGGACGCGAGCTTCGACGGCACCCGCGCTTCCAGGGTCTTCATCTACCTGGAGAGGCCACTCGAGGCCCTGGGCGAGATGCTCCGTCTCACCCGTCCGGGTTGCCCGGTGGTCATCTTCGAGCCGGAGCTGGATAGCTGGGTCCTCGATGGACCGGACCGGCACGTCGTCCGACGGCTGATCCACTTCTGGACCGACCAGCTCCGCAACCCCTGGGCGGCCCGTCGACTCCCGGGCCTGTTCCGCGCCCACGGCGTCACCGAGATACTGACCAACCCGGTGGCCGGCCCCTGGACCCTGGGCGCCCTGGAGTTCTTCGGCCTGCGCCCGGTGACGGAGCGCGCCGTCCAGGAGGGCGTCGCGACCCGGGCGGAGGTGGAGGAGTGGCTCCACTTCCTGGAGGAGTCCAACCGGACCGGGCGCTTCTTCGGGGCGTCGATGGGCGTGGTCGTCCGCGGCATCAAGCC
>QKJM01000960.1 GCA_003249315.1 Archangium sp. | reverse complement strand
GCCTCGTGGAGCTCGCGGAGCCCCAGACCGTGGTGGGGCGGCTGGCCCGCGCACAGCTCGTAGAGGAGCACGCCCAGTGAGTACACGTCGCTCCGGAACGAGGCAGGCTCGCCGCGCCAGAGCTCCGGGGCCATGTACCGGGGCGTCCCCACCCAGGCGCCCGTGGCCGTCAGCGAGGCGGTGGGCATCCCCTCCCGAGCCTCCATCGGTGGGCTCGCGGAGGGCGCTCCCGGAGTCGACAGCGTGGCCGAGCAGTCCGCATCGGACTCGTCCGCGCCGGGTGACGGGGGGGCGAGGGAGGAGGCCTCTGGCCGCGCCTGCTCTTGCCCTTGCGAGTCGGCATCCAGCAGCTTGGCGAGGCCGAAGTCCAGGAGCTTGACCTCACCCTCCTCGGTGAGCATGGCGTTGGCGGGTTTGATATCCCGGTGCAGCACGCCGTGCCGATGTGCCGCCGCCAGCGCGCGCGCCAGGCCGACGCCGAGGTCGAGCACCTGCTCCCAGGGGACAGGGCGCTCCAGCTTGTCGAGGCTGGTGCCTCGGATGAACTCGGAGACGAGGTAGGGGCGGCGCAGCACCTCGCCGATGCGGTAGATGGCGACGATGTTGGGGTGCTGGAGCTGGGCGACGGCACGTGCCTCGGTGCGGAAGCGTTCCCGCTGGCCCGCATCCGGGGCCATGCCCGAGACGAACTTCACGGCGACGAGCCGGTCGAGCAGCGTGTCCCGCGCGAGGTAGACCTGCCCCATGGCCCCCTGTCCGAGCGCGCGGATGAGGTGGTACTCCTCGAAGGAGGCCGGTGGCTCCCACTGAGCCGGGGTGACGCTCACGGCGGTCATTGTCGGTGAGGCATCTGACGCGGGCAACGGAGCATGGCCACTACAGGCCGTACCGCTTGCACTTGAGCGCGAAGGTGCGCATCGGCATCCCGATGCGCTCGGCCGCGCGCACCTTCACCCCGCCCGTCGCACGCAGCGCCTCGACCATGCGCTCGCGCTCGAGGGCACGCATCTCCTCGGAGATGGATGCGCCGCGGCGCCCGGGAGCCGCCGCCAGTGACGGGGCCTCGGCTGGGGTCGGCGTCAGGGGAGGCGTCGGAGCGCCGGGAATGGAGGCGGCGGGCGAACGCAGCGCGGCCAGGATGCGCTCGGGCAGGTGCTTCGGCTCGACGAGTGCCCCCTCCACCGTGGCCGCCACATACTCCAGCGTGTTCTTCAGCTCGCGCACGTTGCCTGGCCAGTCATGGCGCCCGAGCGCTTCCATGGTGGCGGGTGCCAGCGAGAGGGGCTCGCGTCCGGTGGCGGCACAGGCCCTGTCGAGGAACCGCCGTGCCAGCACGCCCACCTCGCTTGGACGGTCTCTCAGGGGCGGCAGCACCACCGTTGCGACTCCGAGTCGGAAGAAGAGGTCCTGCCGGAAGCGCCCAGCCGCCACCTCCCTCTCCAGATGGCGGTGCGTGGCGGCGACGATGCGGATGTCGATTTCACGCTCCCGGGTGCCGCCCACGCGGAGGATGCGCCGCGTCTCCAGCGCTCGCAGCAGTTTGGCCTGAGCGGCCAGCGGCAGCTCTCCCACCTCGTCGAGGAACACCGTGCCACCGTCGGCCGTCTCCAGCAGGCCCTCCTTGGCGGAGTTCGCTCCGGTGAAGGCTCCCTTCTCGTGGCCGAACAGCGCGCTCTCCGCCAGCGTCTCGCCGATGGTGGCGCAGTTGAGCGCCACGAAGGGTTTGTCCGTGCGGCGGGACCAGTGGTGTACGGCGAAGGCGGCGTTCTCCTTGCCCGCGCCCGTTTCGCCGAGGATGAGCACTGGCAGCTCGCTGGCCGCCAGCCGGCGGATGAGCTCGTAGAGACGCTTCATGGCGGGGTCGGCCACCACCACGGTGCGCTCGCCGAGCGTGAGCTCGGTGACCTTCGGCGCGCCCTCTCTTGGAGACGCGGGCGCCGAGGCGGTCGCGGTGTACAGCACGAGGTGTACCTCGCCGATGGTCACCACGTCGCCCGGCTGGAGCGTGTGGACCTCCATCAGGGGCTGTCCGTTGACGGACACTCCGTTGTGGCTCTCCAGGTCGGCGATGCGTACCTGGCCCTCGTCCAGGAAGAGGCGAGCGTGCCGGCGGGAGACGGAGCGGTCCGTCAGTCGGAGATCCGCCTCCGGGGCCCTTCCGATGAGGAGGAGTCCCGCCGGCGGGAGGTCCATCATGGACGAGGTCGCTCCATCCACCACGAGGAGACGGAACTGACCTGCGCGCTCGCTCACGCGCACCTTGTCCCGGGTCCAGGTCTGGTCCTCATCGCGCATGGGGGGGGAGTGTAGCCCCGACAAATGCTGCATGCAGGTCTTGCATGCAGGTCCTGCCGCTTCCCCCCTCAGCAGGTTGGCGGGAGCGGATTCTTCCGCGTCCATTGCGACAGTTCCGCGGCGCTCCCGAGGCCGGCACGACTGGCCCATGGCTTGCTCTCCGGGCAAGGGCAGCAACGCACAGCCGAACTCCACTTCAACCAGCAAGGACGAGAGGGAAAAAGCCATGACGAACACGAAGATCAGCAAGTCCACTCCGAGCTTCGCGCGCGCCGGTATCGCTCCCCGGGCCCTGGTCGCCAGCCTGGCGGGCGCGATGCTCGCGCTCACCGGTTGCGGCCCGGAGATGGAGACCGGCGGGCTCCAGGCCGAGCGGGAGATCGTCGAGTACAGCCCCGAGCTCCTCGGGGAGTTCGAGACGGCGGAGGGCGTTCGGCTCACCTTCACCGCCGAGTACGAGAGCGGAGACGGCAGCGGCGACCCGGTGGTGGCCATCACGGAGCTGGCGCCGATCAACGCTCCTTCCTACCTCGAGCGATTCCGCGAGCGTGGGGCCACGTCGCTGGAGGCGTTCCTGGCGCTGGCGCCCGAGGGCACCGAGGTCCCCGCCGTGCTGCGCGTCGCGCACGAGCGCGAGGCGTCCCGGCTCGAGCGCTCCACCGAGGTCCGTGAGCTCTCTCCGTCCGAGGTGAGCATGTTGGCGACGCCCTATGCGAGCTCGACCTGTGACAGCTACTCCGCGTTCACGTCCAGCGTCTCCTCGTGGCTCTCCTCGCTGACCGGCTCCAGCATCGACAATCACTGGCTCTCCTACCAGAAGGGCGGCAACGTCGCGGCGTCGATGTGCAATTTCAAGAGCAACCGGGTGGACTACAAGTACGCCCAGTTCTGCTTCTCGAGCACGCTGGGAGGAGGTGGTCTTCTGACCTGCGAGTCCAAGATCATCGTGCCCGACGGCTACCGGGTCAGCAAGAGCTGGCTCAACGCCACCACCGACCGCCTGGTCCGGGCCGAGAAGCTGGAGAACTACACGCTGAGCGTGACCAGCTTCATCGCCATCGGCGGTATTCCCCCCGTGCCGTAGCCGGCGCTTGTCATTCAGGCTCGACAGCCGCGCCCGGACCTCACGAGGAGGGGGCCGGGCGCTGTTTCGCTTTTCATTCCCTGGGGTGTTCAGGGCCACGACCTCATGGCTCAACCGAAGATGTCAGGGTAGGCCGAGCGCAGGTCGAGGAGGCGGGGGTAGATTTCGAAGAGGGGAGATGGTGGCGTGGCTGGCTTAGCGCCTGACAGGCGCTCACTCACGTGACGACGGACCTGCGCGCGCCGTAGAGAGTGAAGGCACGCGCTCGCCAGGCTCCCCGCTTGAATTATTGGTATTTGAGTTCTTGGTATTTGAGTTCTTGATATTTGGTATTGGCGGAATTCTTCCTTGCCGGGGGAGTGCGACTCCTGGGTATTGGCTGCTTGAACTCGAGGTGAAGTCCGGATAGATGTTCTTCACTATGAGAAAAAACGCGCTGGTTCCGCTTCTTCTGTCTTTGCTGGTGGCGAACTCGGCCTGGGCTCAGGTGCAGATGTACACCATTAGTGTTCCTGACTCCCTCCCGGATCCTCTCAGTGGTTTTACCGTCAACTACACCATGGGGGGGAGCAAGTATGGTGTTGGCGCGGCCTCGGCCGAGTTGGAGTTCTATCTCTCGGCGAGTCCGGACGGAAGCACGGGGGTGTGGCTGCTGAGTGCGTATCAGATCTCGCTGAACGGCAGCGGTCTGGGGCCTTATACTCCGCCCACGGGGACTCAGTCGACCTACATCTCCCGGTTCTCCATGCCGCAGAACACGGTGGCCAAGCTGGAGAGCATCGCCGATGCCTGTCAGCCACAGGTCTGGTACATACTGGGGCGTGTGGATTACACTCCCGTCAGGAGTGACCAATCCACGATGGGTACCGTCAAGCTGCCTGATTTCTACTTCATGGCGGGAACGATGAGCCCGGCTGCGATTGAGCCTGGGGGGTCCACCGCCATTTCGTTCGATTTGTACACGCGGTGCCCCGCGAACAACTCGTCGGTGGTTGGAATCTATCTGGCGGATGCCAACTACAACCTGATCTCCTACATCGGCGGGGTTACGATCGGTGCCGGGTCGGGGACGTTCAGCCTGCCGCCCACGTCCATTACGTTCTCTCCCTATATCACGCCGGGCAGGTACTACATCGTGTTGTTCGCGGATGATCTGGGAGTGATTGCCGAGAGCAACGAGAACAACAATGTCGGGGTCTTTGCATTGGATGTCGTTGCCCCGGGCTCGTTGAGGGCCTTTGACGGTGCCGCGAGTGAGCTCGAGTTGGATGTCGCGCTGCCGGCCGATGCTGCTTCGAAGCGGTATGGTGTCGAGTCCGGTGGGCGCTACGCCCATATCAAGGAGTTCTGATTCTCGGAAACCCTGATGGGTCGACCCCTGCATGACGTACGCATCGCACATACGTCATGCAGGGCTCTTCTATCAGCGAGAGCAGCAGCCGGTTGAGGAAGGCGTAGTTGGTGGCGGTGGCCTCGGCCCGCAGGTACGCGGCGATGAGCCCGGGCCTGGCCAGGGAGGGGAGTGGGACTCAGCCGAAGATATCGGGGTAGGCTGCGTGCAGGTCGAGGACGCGGGGGTAGATTTCGAAGAAGTAATAGAGGTCGTGGATGGAGTCCTGGTAGGCCTGAAGTGCCTGACGCGCGGCGAGGCGCTCCTGTTCACCGGCCCCAGGGGAGAGGCAGGCCACGAGGGCACGCAGCAGGGGCTCGAGTTTCTTCTTCTTCAAGTAGTCCTCTCCACCGCGATCCGAGCGCCACAGTTCGAAGCAGAGGTTGGCGGTGTCAAGGGCTTGATGGATGTCCGTGCGCATCCATACGGGAGTGGCCCGGCGGGCCTGCTCGAGGGGGACGGTGTAGATGAAGGAATGGAAGTCGGAGAGTTGGCCGAGGCGGATGAGGCAATAGGCGCGGACGAAGGGCCGCACGGTAT
>QKJM01000234.1 GCA_003249315.1 Archangium sp. | reverse complement strand
CTCGTCGGCGCAATGGAGACTGGTGAGCTTGTAGCTGCCCTTGCCCACGCCGCTCCCACAGCTTCCGCTGAAGGGCTGCGGGGCGGGGGGATAGCTGTAGAAGTCATCCCCCATGGAGAAGGAGCGCGCGGCCACCGGACGTCCGGTGTAGAGCATGCGCGTCTCCGTCCAGATGGTGGTGTCGTTATCCCAGGTGCCGTTGGGCCCGTTCCACTGGCCGTCCGCGGGGGCCTCGTCGATGTAGGTCTCCCCCACGTCCCACACGCCGTTGTCGTTGCTGTCGACGAAGGGCTCGCCCTGGTCGATGAACTGCTCGCCCGGATCCCGTACGCCGTTGCTGTTGGTGTCCGAGAAGTACTCCTCACCGCGCGTGTAGGCGATGATCGTCACCAGGCTGTCGCGAGGGTTGTTGACGAGCTGGCCCACATTCCAGCGGGGCTCCATGGAGCGCGTGCGGGGGAACTGGGTGTCATCCGCCTCCAGCGGGCTGACGTCCACCGGCATGGGTGTACCGCCCGTGGTGCTGAAGGTGACGGTGCCCGTACCCTCCTTGTCGTTGTTGCCCGTGCTCGAGTAGGGCGTGGTGTTGACCGAGTTGGTGATGCTGCCAGCCTCGACCTTGAAGTTCACCGTGGTGCCGGTGCCCACCGGGTTGTTGAACCGGTCCACCACCTTCACGTTGCAGGGCACGGAGATGGGAGCGGGCGGGTTGGGACTGACGTAGGCCGCGATGTTGACGAGGTTGCACTGGAGGGCGAAGCCGTTGTTGGCCGACTTGGCGCCGCGGATGCCGATGGTGGGGCTGTCCACCTCGACCTCGCCGGGGATGGCCACCGCATGCACCACGAAGGCGCCGATGAGCCGGCCGGCGGCGACCGTCGCGGTGACCTCGCCCTGGGCGTTGCTCACCCCGGAGGGGGACACCGTGGTGCCCGAGGGGGCGTTGGGGATGGAGAACGTCACCGGCACGCCGCTGGCCGGCTTGTTCTGCGAGTCCACCAGTCGGAAGGTGACCTGCGCCTGCTCGTTGAAGCCCGAGCCTCGCACTCCCATGATGGTGCAGGCCGCGCCATTGCAGAGAGTGGACTTGTAGATGATCTGCTGCACGGTGGAGACGTTCACCGACACGGTCGTGGCCGCGCCCGAGTCCGCGTGCTTCGCCTCGATGCTGGCCGTTCCCGCGCTGCCCGTCTCCTGGAAGCGCGCCACCGCCTTGCCTTCGCCGTCAGTGCTGACGGTGAAGGTCTGGGTGAGAGCCCCGCCTCCCTCCGCGGTCAGCCCACCGAGAGTGGTGGAGAACTCGATCTGCTGGTCCGGCCAGCCCGCATCGTTGCGCTTGAGGGTGGCGGTGATGAGCGAGTAGTCGCCGACGTTGTAGAAGATGGGGTCGCGCGATGTGCTCACGGAGATGGTCGTGTTGCCGGTGCCGGTGCCGCCATCCGTGCCGCCGGTACCTCCATCGGTGCCGCCAGTGCCGCCATCGGTACCGCCATCCGTGTTTCCGCCGGTGCTCGTGCTGATCTGGATGCTGGTGGAGCCCGGCGTCTCGCCCCACAGGCCGTCGATGAGCACGTAGCCGGAGCAGCGGCTGTCGACCGCGACGTCACAACTGAAGGTGGTGCTGGCCTTGCCATCGGCGAGCGGGAGGATGAGTTCCGTGGCATCACCCTCGAAGCGGCCGGCCTTGGCCTTGAGGGTGACGGTGCCCGTGCCCGGTGCTCCCTGGGCATCCATGGCGGTGACGCTCACGGTGGCACTCTGTCCGTTGGCCTCCAGCTTGCGCGGGTCGGCCGTCATCAGCAGAGAGGGCGTTCCCCCCTCCTCGGGGCCGGGACAGGCGGCCAATCCGAGGCTCAGCACCAGCAGTGCGCTGGCGACTTTCCAATATCGAAGCATGTGCGCTCTCGTCTCTGTTGAGTGTTGCGGCGCCGAGTATTGAAGTCGACCCGGGGAAGGTCAATCAGAGGACGGTTCACCCTTCGTACGAGGGGGAGACGGAGCGCCAGGGTGGAAATCTTCTCACCTCGCGAGAAGCGGGGGCCTCGCGCCGAGGGGGCTTCCGGGGCCTGCCGCTGGCGGACTTCCGGCACACGGGGTATTCGTCATCCCACCATGGACTTCCAGCTTACCGAATCCCAGCGGGCGCTCCAGGAGATGGCGCGCAAGTTCGCTCTCGAGGTCATCCGCCCCAAGGCAGCCCACTACGACGAGACGGCCGAGTTTCCCAAGGAGATCATCGCCAACGCGTGGGAGCTGGGTCTGCTCAACATGTGCATCCCCCAGGCCTACGGCGGGGTGGGGCTGTCCCATCTGGATCAGCTCCTCGCCTACGAGGAGCTGGCCTGGGGCTGCTCGGGCATCACCACCTCCATCGTGGCCAATGACCTGGCCAACCTGCCCATCATCCTGGCCGGCAGCGAGGAGCAGAAGAAGCGGCTCCTCACCCCCTTCACCGAGCAGCTCAAGTTCTCCTCCTTCTGCCTCACCGAGCCGGAGGCGGGCTCGGACGTGGCCGGCATGTGTACCACAGCGCGCCGCGAGGGTGACGAGTACGTCCTCAACGGCTCCAAGTGCTTCATCACCAACGGCGGCTACGCGGACCAGTTCACCGTCTTCGCCACCGTGGACAAGGCGAAGAAGCACAAGGGCATCACCTGCTTCGTGGTGGAGGGCCGGCCCCAGGGCCTCACCGTGGGCAAGCACGAGAACAAGATGGGGCAGCGCGCCAGCAACACCGTCACCCTCACCTTCGACGAGGTGCGCATCCCGGTGGCCAACCGCATTGGCGAGGAGGGCGAGGGCTTCCGCATCGCCATGGAGACGCTGGACAACAGCCGTCCCATCACCGCCATCATCTCCGTGGGCATCGCCCGCGCCGGGCTCGAGTACTCCCTGGAGTACTCCGCCAACCGCAAGACCTTCGGCAAGCCCATCCGCGAGCACCAGGCCATCCAGTTCATGCTCGCGGACATGGCGATGAACACCCAGGCCGCCCGCCTGCTGTGCCATCAGAGCGCCTGGCTGCTGGACGAGGGCCAGAAGAACACCCTCGTCTCCTCCTACGCCAAGTGCTTCGCCGCCGACATGGCCATGCAGGTGGCCACCGACGCCGTCCAGGTGTACGGCGGCTACGGCTACATCAAGGAGTACCCCGTGGAGAAGCTCATGCGCGACGCCAAGCTGATTCAAATCTACGAGGGCACCAGCCAGGTGCAGCGGCTGGTGGTGGCACGCGAGCTGTTCAAGTAGCGCAGGAAAACTGTCGCCTCCCGGCGCTTCCGGGTTGCCGGAGCGAGGCGTTGATGCATAAATCAACGCCTCGTTACGTCGCGCCGCGTCATGGTCGACGTACCCGTTTCATGTCGCAGCAGGGAGTACCCGCTCTTCAAGGAGAAGGACGTGAAGATCCTCGTCACCGCCAAGCGCGTGGAAGACCCCGAGTCCAAGATCAAGGTGAAGCCGGACGGCTCGGACATCGTCCGAGAGGGGCTCAAGTACAAGATCAACCCCTTCGACGAGATTGGCGTCGAGGAGGGCCTGCGGCTGGTGGCCAAGCACGGCGGAGAAGTCGTGGTGGTGTCCATCGGCGGCAAGGAGGTTCAGGAGCAGTTGCGGCACGCGCTGGCCATGGGCGCGCAGCGTGCGGTGTGGGTGAACCACACCGGAGCGCTCGACCAGATGGGCGTGGCGGGGCTGCTGCAGAAGGTGGTGGAGAAGGAGAAGCCGGACCTGGTGGTTCTGGGCAAGCAGTCCATCGACGATGACCAGAACCAGGTGGGCCAGTACCTGGCGGAGTACCTGGGCTGGGGCCAGGCGACGTTCGCCTCCAAGGTGGAGTCACTGGAGAGCGAGCAGGAGAAGAGCAAGACGCCGGCGCTGCAGGTGGGTGCGGACGGGAAGACGGTGCAGGTGGTGCGCGAGGTGGACAACGGCCTGGCGACCCTGGAGTGCCAGCTTCCGGCGGTGGTCACCACGGACCTGCGCCTGAACCTGCCGCGCTACGCGAGCCTGCCGGGCATCATGAAGGCCAAGAGCAAGCCCATCGAGGAGCTCACGCCGGAGAAGCTGGGCGTGGATGTCACCCCGAAGGTGCAGGTGGTGAAGCTGGCGTCGCCGCCGGAGCGCAAGGCGGGCATCAAGGTGCCGGACGTGGCCACGCTGGTGGACAAGCTGCGCAACGAGGCGAAGGTCGTCTGACCGGAACCCGTCCCAACCCTCTTCGAGATTGGAGCTGAACATGCCGATCGTTCTCATCGTCGCCGAGCAGCAGCCGGACGGGAACCTGCGCAAGGCCACCCTCAACGCCGTGGGCGCGGGCCAGCAGCTTGCCGAGAAGGCGGGCGCGGAGCTGCACGTAGTGCTGCTCTCCAAGGAGCCGTCCAAGGTATCCGAGGAGCTCAAGGGCCTGGGAGCCAAGGTGGTACACACCGCCGAGGCGCCCGAGTTCGAGCACTACCTGGCCGAGACGTTCGCCCCGGCGGTGGCCGAGCTGGCGAAGTCCCTCAATGCCGACTACGTGGGCATGGCGTCCACCGCCATGGGGAAGGACTTGATGCCCCGCGTGGCCGCCCGCCTGCAGGCCGCCATGGCCACCGACGTCATGGCCTTCAACGGCAGCGGGGCCGACATTTCCTTCTCCCGGCCGATGTGGGCCGGCAACGTCTTCGCCGAGGTGAAGCTCACCACCCCGGTGAAGGCGTTCACCGTGCGTCCCACCGAGTTCCCCGCCGCGGAGGGTGGCCAGGCCGCCGCCGAGGTGAAGGCCTTCTCCCCCAAGGTGGAGGCCTCCAGGACGAAGTTCGTGGACTTCAAGGAGGTCAAGAGCGCGCGGCCCGAGCTCACCGAGGCCCGCGTGGTCATCTCCGGGGGTCGCGGCACCAAGGGCGACTTCAAGGAGATTGAAGCGCTGGCGGATCTGCTCGGGGCCGCGGTGGGTGCCTCGCGCGCGGTGTGCGACGCCGGCTGGGTGCCCAATGATCTGCAGGTGGGCCAGACGGGCAAGGTGGTGGCGCCGCAGCTCTACATCGCCGCGGGCATCAGCGGGGCCATCCAGCACCTGGCGGGCATGAAGAGCTCGAAGACGATCGTCGCCATCAACAAGGACGCCGAGGCCCCCATCTTCCAGGTGGCGGACTACGGCATGGTGGCGGACCTCTTCAAGGTGCTGCCCGAGCTGCGCGAGGCCCTCGAGAAGGCCAAGAGCTGAGCGCGGGCCAGGCCCGGTAGCAGGGAAGGGGCGGTGGCGGGGATTCCTCGCGCCGCCCCTTTCGCATTTCGGGCGTTCTCATAGGGAAATCTCCTCCTGGCCGGAGAGCG
>QKJM01000681.1 GCA_003249315.1 Archangium sp. | reverse complement strand
AGGGCTCGAGGACCTGGAGGTAGTGGTCGAAATAGCTCTGCCCGGAGGCATCCAGGAGGTCCGAGTATTGGGACCAGCGCAGGCTCGCCTCCACGAGCGCGGCGGCCCTGTCCCTGTTGAGGGACGTCCCCTCGAGCTCGGAGAGAATCCACTCGGCATCCGCCTGCAGTTGCGCGTCCAGGACGCCGCGCAGGGCCGCGAGAATCTCGGGCAGGAGCGCTCGCGGCTGGCGCACGCGCACGCAGACGCGTGGCCCCCCCTCGGCGTCGGGGGGAACTTCGCAGGGCTCGAAGTCGAAGGCCCCCACCGCCGATGCGTCTCCGAAGAGCCGCACGGCCAGCTCGTCCCGCGAGGCCTGGGCGGGAACCCGGAGAAGCTCGGGCCGTGCCGGGTCTACCTGGACGGGGAACGGGGCCTCCTGGAGTGAGAGGGAGGCCAATGCAGCGGCCTCGTCCTCCGCTGTGTCCTCCAGGCTCCGCTCCTTGCCTGAGCCCAGCGCGGCCGAAGCGCTGGAACTGGCCACCAGACAGCCCGCGATCAGGAGTGTCTGGAGGCTCTTGACGAGGACCGCACCAGTGGGGCGGCTCGGCACGTCGGAGAGCAGCCGCAGGAGGGCGCAACGCGGGGGCATGGGCGCGAAGTCTACCTGCCCAGGTTCTGCTGCTGGATGCGCCGGGCCTCGGGGCTGCGGTCAGGCGAGCAGGCCGCAAGAATGCTTGGACTTCTCCGCGGGTAGTGCGGTCGCTCAGCGGGGGCGGGGTGGTCGGCGCCGCGTACTGCGCGTGGAGGGCTCGGATCGCCCCTGAATAACGACAGGCTCCGTTTCGAGGCCGGCGAGTCTTCGGGCCCGCTCCAGCGCGCTGTTGATCTCCTCCCTGTGTGCCGGATGGTATTTCCGTCCACGAGTTCGCCGCTCGATGTCGGCGATGAGTTCGGCCGTCTTGCGCCTCCCGGCGGGACAACCCTTGGATGCCATGGCGGACAGGACGCAGGCCAGAAGGCGGCGATCCAGTCCGGAGTAGCCGAGCCGCTCCATTCGCCGCAGGTAGGGGGAGAACAATCGCCAGGGGCCCTCACTCGCCGCCGTGAGCAGGTCCTCGGCGATTCGCCTTCGCAGCTCCCGCTGCTCGCTCGCCGTGAGCGCTTCGTCCTTGAGGAGTTGCGTCTCAAGTCGTTTGTACGCCTGGAGCTTCTCGGCGACAGATGCATTCTGGAGCGAGAGGAAGAGGCGGCTTCGCGCTTGTCCCATGCGGAGGGATCTCTCCTCTGCCCGTGTCAGTGGCCGGGACATGGCAGTCACACTCCGCTCCATGAATTGCCGGCAGGCCTCGCTACAGCAGCCCGCGCGCCTTCACGTGCAGGTAGGTGTTGACGGCGGCGGCGCCGAAGCCCTTCGCCGGTGCCCGCACCACCAGGGCGCCCGCGTCTCGCAGGGTGACGGCGGTGCGCTGGTAGTCCTCCTCGAGGCGCGCGGCGGCCTGGCGCGCATAGGCGTCTTGCACGGTGTCGGGCACGTCGCCCGCCGCGGCCCGCACGTCCTCGTCCAGCAGCGAGGCCACCACGGGCAGGTGCCTCGGGCGCAGGGCCAGCGTGCGCGTCAGCAGCGTCCCCGAGGCGTCCGGATCCACCAGATCCGTGAACAGCACCACCAGCGAGCGCCGTGAGGAGCGAGCGAAGGCGAAGTCGTAGGCGCGCCCGTAGTCGCTCTCCTCGAGCGCGGCCTCGGCGCGGTAGAGGGCTTCGGTGAGCAGGCGCAGGTGCTCGCGTCCCTTTCGCG
Organism: Archangium sp.; assembly: GCA_003249315.1. Lineage (GTDB taxonomy): Bacteria > Myxococcota > Myxococcia > Myxococcales > Myxococcaceae > QKJM01. The sequence goes on along the minus strand of QKJM01000681.1, from coordinate 3,550 downwards.
GCGGCAGGTAGGTGCGCACGTCGCTGGCGAAGGCCAGCACCCCCACCATGTCACCCGCGTCCAGGCTCACCTTGGCCAGGCGCAGCGCCGCGTCCACCGCATGATCCAGCTTGCGCCGCCCATCCACCCGGCCCGCCATGTGGCGCCCGCAGTCGAGCAGCAGCAGCACGGGCTGGTTCCGCTCGGGCTGGTACACCCGCACCATGGTGCGGCCCCGACGCGCGGAGGCCTTCCAGTCCACCGTGCGGTAGTCGTCCCCGGTGCGGTACTCGCGCAGGGACTCGAACTCACGGCCCTCGGCGGCGCGGCGCAGGGTGCGCTCGGCGGGCACGTCCGAGGCCACCGCCAGGGCCAGCGCCTCCCTCGTCAGCGCGGTGAGATCCGGATACACCTTCACCTCTCGCGCCGCCGACACCTTCACCTGGCGCGCACACAGGCCCAGTGGACCCAGCAGGCGCAGATGCATGTCACCCAGCCGCAGGTCTCCCCGGGCCGGTGGCGTGAGGGTGTAGGGGAGCGTGGCGTCGGAGGACTCCGGGGAGAGGGCGAAAGGCTGCTCGTGTCCTCGCACCTCCACGCCTGGGGGCACCTCATCACGCACGCGCCCTCGCACGGGGCGTGAGGCCCTCAGGTGCAGCTCCAGCCGCACCGGGTTGGGCACACCCGAGGAGAGCACGGGCTCCACCTCGCGCCGCACCTCGAGATCCTCCAGGCGGGGGGAGGCGAGGAAGTCATACGCGCACAGCAGCAGCACCGCCGCGTCCAGCGCGACGGCGAGCCAGAGGAAGGCGGGGCCAGCGAGGGCGAGCGCCGCGGGCACCAGCGCCGCCGCGACGAGCGCCACGGCGAGCCCGGTGGGGACTGGCCTCCCGAGACTCACCGGGGAACCTGGACGCGCTCCAGCGTCTGACGGAGCACGTCGTCCGCGGAGAGTCCTTCCACCTCCGCCTCCGCCTTGAGCAGCAGGCGGTGGTTGAGGACGCTGGGGCACACGGCCTTCACGTCGTCCGGGGTGACGAAGTCCGTGCCGTTGAGGGCCGCGCGGGCCTTGGCCGCCGCCAGCAGCGCCTGCGCCGAGCGCGGCGAGGCCCCCAGTCGCACTCGCGGGTTGGCGCGCGTCTCGCGGATGAGCCGCACCACGTAGGCGAGGATGGACTCGTCGCAGGCCACTTTCGCCGCGTGGGCCTGGAGCTCTTCCAACGTGGCGGCGTTCAGCACTCGCGCCACCTCCGCCGCCCGGCCCTCGCGCCGATGGAAGCCGCGCACCATGTCCAGCTCGGACTCGGGCGACGGGTAGCCCACCCTCACCCTCATCAGGAAGCGATCCAACTGCGCCTCGGGCAGCGGGTAGGTGCCTTCCAGCTCCAGCGGGTTCTGCGTGGCAACCACGAAGAAGTGTCCCGGCAGCGCGTGCGTGGTGCCGTCGATGGTGACCTGCCGCTCCTCCATGGCCTCCAGCAGCGCCGCCTGCGTCTTGGGCGGAGTGCGGTTGATCTCATCCGCCACCAGCACCTCGGTGAAGACGGGGCCCTTCACCAGTTGGAAGGCGTTGTCCTGGGGCCGGAAGACGTTGGTGCCGAGGATGTCGCTCGGCATCAGATCCGGGGTGAACTGGACGCGAGAGAACTCGAGGCCGAGCGCGGAGGCCATGCTGCGTGCGGTGAGCGTCTTGGCCACGCCGGGCACGCCCTCCAGCAGAACGTGGCCACGGGCGAGGAAGGCGGTGACGAGATCGGCGACCACGTGTGGTTGGCCGAGCACCGTGGCTTCCAGCGCGGAGGTGAGGCGCAGCAGCGGCGAGCCCCCGCCTCCCTCCGCGAGCGCGACGCCCGAGGCCGAAGGTGAGGACGTCATGTCGGCTTCTCCTTCAGCCCCATCAGCGTGCCCGCGAGGCTCCCCAGCGCTCCGAGCAGCGCCAGGTACACGCCGTAGGTGGGCGCGGAGTTGAAGATCATCGCGTTGCCCATGGGGGAGGGCACCTCGGTGGTGTCCGAGGAGAGCTTCATGAAGATGATGCACCAGAGGATGGTGAAGATGGACAGGCCGAGCTGTGCCAGCCAGGGGATGAGCACGTTGAGGCGGGGCATCAACCGGCGCACCCGCAGGGCGACGGTGCCCATGAGCCCGCACGCGCTCAGCACGGCGACGAGCCCCAGGCTCATCAGCCCGAGAATCTCTCCCTCCTCGGCCGTCTCCTTCCAGGGGATGAAGGCGGAGAGCACCACCAGCGCCGCTCCCGCGAAGGCCACCTTGTCGGAGAGGCTCAGTACGCCCACGAACTCGCGGAAGTCGTCCACGAGCACCTCGGGCGCCAGGATTTCGCCGGTGTTCGAGGCACTGGACGGGGGGACATAGAGGTCCGGTTCGGGCTCCTGGCGTCGGGGCGCCGGGGCCTGGGGCGCGGCGGGACGGGGGCGGGGACGAGGCGCGGGTCGGGCGCCTCCCGAAGCGGCTCGCTGCTGGGGCGCGCTGCGGAGGATCTCGTCCATGCTCTTGATGTTGGTGGCGTCCCCCGAGTCCTCCGGGGCTTCGGAAGGTGGCACCCTGGAGCGCGCGCCGGCACCGCTCCTGGCGGAGGGCCGCGCCGCGGCACCTCGACCACTGGTGCGTACGGGGCGTGCCGGGGGCGCCTCCGGACCGGACTCGTCATCCGGTGGGGCTTCGGTGGCGCCCGTGAGGAAGGAGTCATCGATGATGTAGTCGCACTCGGGGCAGATGGACGTGCCACCCGCGACCTTGGCGCCACAGCCAGGGCAATTCAGGGCTGGTGCTCCTTGAGGCAGAAAACAGCCGCGCATCTTCCGGCGCCCGAGGGTCCAAGTCAAACGGGTTACGGCCTAACCCCTGGAATTTCGCGGGGATTTGTCCTACTCGGGAGTCCATGAGCCTCCCGCGCGTCGCCGTGTCCGCCTGCCTCCTCCCGGCCCTCGTGCTCTCCGGATGTGTCCGGTCCGTCCCATCGCCGGATGTGGGAGTCGGGGCGTGGGTGGACTGGGAGGATCGCCGCTCGCTGGCGGGCGGGCGGCTCATGGCGCTCGCGACGGAGGGCACGGTGCCTCAACGGGTGAGGGCCCTGCGCGCGCTGGCCCGCATCCAGGAGCCGTCCTCGCTGGAGGCCGTGCTGACGGGGCTCGGTGCCGAGGAATCCGCCGTGCGTGACGAGGCCGCCTTCGCCGCGGGAGTGCTGGCGCTCTCCTGGGCGCCGCTGACGGAGGGGGAGAAGGCCCGGCTGACGGAGGCGTTGCTCGCCGCCGAGGCCGAGGAGGCGGAGGCGGGTGTGCGGCGCACCCTGCTGGAGTCCCTGGGCAAGCTGGCCACGCCGGGCGCGGTGCAGCGACTGATGGATCGACTCACCGACGGGCGCCCGGGTGTGCCGGGCCGGGCGGCGCTGGCGCTCGGAGTGGCGGCACGCCGAGGTAGCTCGCTCGCGGGGATGCCGCTGGCTCCGGTGGCGGCGCTGTCGCGGCCCGAGCAGCCAGAGGCGTCGCGCTACGGCGGGGCCTACGCGCTGGCTCATGCGAAGCGGCCCGCGGCGCTGGAGTCGCTGCGG
>QKJM01000090.1 GCA_003249315.1 Archangium sp. | reverse complement strand
AGCAGGCTGGGAGAGATCTTCGTCGCCTGCGACACCTCGTCGCGGGACAGGCCGCGCAGCTCACGCTGCTGGGACAGATATTTGCCGAATTCGAGGTGGTCCACGGTAGCAGCTTCGCAGTCTACAACGCCCCGCGCAGTCTGCGGCAGTCATCCTTGAGGGCTTCCGTCTTCGCCTTCGCCTCGCAGGTGGTGAAGCTCTCCCGCGCGGCGTCCAGCTTCCCCTGCTTCGCCAGGCAGGCGCCCTCCCGGAGGTGCGCATCCGCCTCCTCGGGACAGGCCTCCCGGTAGCGGCTGAAGTAGCGGCACGAATCCTCCATCGCCCCCTGCTCGTCATAGATGAGGCCCAGGTTCCGGTAGCCCAGGCAGAAGCCGGGGTTGGTCGTCACGGCCGCCTTGATGCTCTGCAGCCCCCGCTCCACCTCCCCGTTCTTGTAGAGCGCCCACCCCATGTTTCCCTGGGCGATGTAGGGCGTGGGATACAGCATGTCGTTGAGGGCCTCCTCGTACAGGGAGATCGCCTCGGAGTAGCGCTCCTGGCTCAGGTAGACGTTGCCCAGGTTCGTCTTCGCATCGGAGTAGCTCGGGCGTACTTCCAGCGCCTTCTGGTAGTGGGTGATCGCCTCCTCCGGCCGGTTGAAGGACAGGTGCAGGAGGATGGCGATGGCGTTGCGGGCCTCCGGGTACTCCGGATCGAGCTCCAGCGCCTTCTGGAACTCCATGTAGGCCTCCTTCACGTTGCCGGACTGCTGCGCCTGGACACCGAGTTCGAAGTGAATCTCGGCGCCACGGCGCTCCTTCTCGGTGGGCACGTGCTTGCAGCCCATCAGGGCGAGCGCAAGAAGCCAGGCAGGATGCACGCGAAGCATGTCGGGGAGTCTCTTCTCGGAGGGTGGAGGGTTCAGAAGGCGGCCAGCAGCCGCCCCAGGTTGGCGGACGCCGTCCGCTTGTCGTCGGCGCGCGACTTCTTCCCCTGGCCGGGCACCTGCCGGGGATCCTTGTGAAAGACGGGCAGCGTCCGCAGCAGCTCGTCCTGCTGCTCGGCCGCCAGCCCGCGGTAGTTCACGTTGTCCATCATGAAGCCCATGGACTCGACGAACCCGAGTGCCTCGGCCTCGTCCTGCTGGAACTCCTCCGGGTTCGCGTTGCGCCGCGCCGGCACGTACACCGCGCAGTCCTGGGCCTCGGCCAGGTACAGGTAGATGAAGACGGCGAAGCCACTCGGCCCTCGCAGGCCCACGATGAAGGCCTGGGCCGGCCCCGCCGGCTTGCCAGGAATGGCCAGGTGCGGCGAGTTGATGGACTGGTATAGCGCGATGACCTGCTCACGAACTGCCGGCAGACCGCGGAATCTCTCGTCGATGGTGAACACGTCTGGTGCCCCGGCGCGACTCTACCGCGTGGAGAGGGTGAACTCCTCGGACACATCCCCATCATCCGCCGCGGTGCGCTGGAAGCGGACGAGCGGGTTGTCGATCATCAGGTTTCCGCCCCCTTCGTTGCCCTCGCCCATGATGATCCGGAAGACATGCTCCGGGGAGAGGCTCCGGCGCTCCTCACCGGCCACCTTGTGCGCCACGAACAGCACGGTGTTCTTCCCCGGCCGCAGGTGGCGGGTGAGCTCCGAGACGACCTGCTCCTCCCCGTTGCGCAGCTTCCGCACCCACTTGGAGTTGATGTACAGGTCGATGTCGTACTCCGTCATCCCCGGCGCCGACTGCTCCGTCACCAGCCAGTAGCGGCGGGTGATGCGAGAGGGAGGCCGAGCCTCCTTCGCGGGCGTCGGCGCGGGAGCCGGAGTCGCCGCCGCGGGGGGCGTGGTGGCGGCAGGGGCGGGAGTCGTCGGAGCGGCGGAGGGCGGCGGCGTCACCATGCGGACGGCATAGCCGGGTGCGTCGATGTGGACGTTGCCCTGCTCGTCGATCCGAACGGTGGCCTTCTCGAACTTCTGGCCGGTCACCCCGTCAATACGGACCCCGTTGAGGAACACCGAGGCCGCCAGGGCCGATGCGGGCAGCAGGACCATGTAGGCGGCAAGAGCGCTGAGAAAGAAAGAGCGGCGCATGCGAAGGTCTCCTGCGAGTGCAGAGCGATAGCGCACCCGCCCTGAGTGGACAAGACGCGTATGCCGGGGACAGCTACGAGCGTCCGAAAATTCAGTTGCCTGCCTGCTGCACAGGGAGCTGCTCCCCGGGAACGCTCACCGGCTCGCGCTGGGCGAGCGCCCAATCGCCTCCGAGCCCCTCCCCCTCCCGGAAGCGGCGGAAGTCCCGGCGGACCAGGCGCGGGTAGCGACGGAAGGTCTCCAGCTCACCGGCCTTCCGGGCCTGCCAGATGCGAGTGGGGCCGGCGTTGTAGGCCATGAGGGCCATGTCCAGGTCGCCGAAGCGATCGTGCAGCGTCCGCAGGTAGCGGATGCCCAGGCGCACCCCCAGGGAGGGATCCGAGGCCACCTCCTCTCGCGACAACCGCAGGCCCTCCTTCTCCGCCAGGAAGTGCAACGTGCTGGGCTTGATCTGCATCAGCCCGCGGGCGCCCTTGTCGGACACCGCCTCCTCGGCGAAGTCCGACTCCACGTCGATGATGGCGAGGATCAGCAGTGGATCATACCCCGCCCGACCGGCCTCCTCGGCGATGGCGTGGACGAGCTGCCGGCGCAGGGTGAGGCCCAGGTCCGGGGCCCGCTTCGTGAGCACCGCGTCGATCAGCGCCGCGTCAGGGGAGATCTCCTCGTGGACGACGGGCTCCCCCACCCGAGGGGAGGGGGGCGGGGCGAACAGTGGCATCGCCCGGGCCGAGAGCACCAGGGCCACACCGGCCGCCAGAGGCAGCTTTCCGCAGCCGGAGCCGAGCACGTGGAGCCAGCGGAACAGCCGCTCCCCACGCCGCGCCCCCGAGCTGACGGAAGGCTGACTCATTTTCGTTCCCCCAGCGCATCGATTCGCTCGGCGAGCCGGAGCAGCCGCAGCTCCACGTCCTGGAGCTGCTCCCGGCGCGGGATCATCAGGCGTGTCAGTGTACGCCGCACACCCTCCTCCACGTTGCGCTCCAGATCCTTGCGGTGCCCCATGAGCCGATCCGTCAGCAACCGGGCCTGGCGAAGCATCTCCTCCTGGCTCCACCCGGCCACCTCGGCCACTCGCTGCGCACACCGCGTCGCCTCTTCCTCCGCGGTGGAGACAGCCATCAGGGCCTGGCCCCACACTCGCTCGAAGGTTTCGGCCAGGGGGTGCTTCTGCACGGAATCCGTTCTCTCCATACGACAGCTCTCCAGCACGGTCCCCGCCTCCTCGTTCCAGGTAGCGGGAAAATTCGAGGTAACCACAAGCCTCGGGGGATGAAAACGCCGCCCGCGCTCGCCCGCCTGCCTCCTACGTCCGTTGCTGGATGCTCGCCCGGCATCATCCGGGTCGACCTCCACTCTCCCCCACAGGATTAGTCGGACACCCCTCGGTGCGTCAAGCAGGAAAATTCCTGAATTCCTGAATAAACGAAAAAACCGCCGCCCCGGGGAGACCGGAGCGGCGGCGGGTAGAACGGGCCGGGGAGGCCGGAGCCGCGCTAGGCGGCGCCGGTGGTCTCCTCGGAGCGGGAGACCGCGGAGGGAGGAGCGAACTCCTCGCCGTGCGTGGCGGCGAGGGCGGCCTCCATCTCGGAGATCTCATCGGCCGGGCTCTCCACGGCGATGTCGAGGTGCTTGTAGTTGGGCAGACCGGTGCCGGCGGGGATGAGCCGGCCCATGATCACGTTCTCCTTGAGGCCGCGCAGGTAGTCCACCTTGCCGTTGATGGAGGCCTCGGTGAGCACCTTGGTGGTCTCCTGGAAGGAGGCCGCGGAGATGAACGACTCGGTGGAGAGCGAGGCCTTGGTGATGCCGAGCAGCAGGGGCTCGCCCACCGCGGGCCGCTGGCCCTGGCCCATGACCTTCTCGTTCTCCTCCTCGAACACCCACTTCTCGACCTGCTCGTCGACGAGGAAGCTGGTGTCGCCCACCTCGGTGACGCGCACGCGGCGGAGCATCTGCCGGACGATCACCTCGATGTGCTTGTCGTTGATCTTCACGCCCTGGAGCCGGTAGACCTCCTGCACCTCATCCACGAGGTAGTGCGCGAGCTCCTTCTCGCCGAGCACCTTGAGGATGTCGTGCGGGTTGGCGGAGCCATCCATCAGCGGCTCGCCGGCCTTCACCCGGTCTCCCGAGTGGACGCTGATGTTCTTGCCCTTGGAGATCAGGTACTCCTTGGCCAGGTCGGTGCGCAGCTCGCCGTTCACCTCGGGGGTGAGGATGACCTTGCGCTTGCCCTTGGTGTCCTTGCCGAAGGAGACCACGCCGTCGATCTCCGCGATGGCCGCGGCGTCCTTGGGCTTGCGCGCCTCGAACAGCTCGGCCACGCGCGGCAGACCGCCCGTGATGTCCTTGGTCTTGGTGGTCTCGCGCGGCACCTTGGCGATGACCTCACCCGCGTGGATCTCATCGCCGTCGGTGACGGTGATGATGGAGCCCTGGGGGAGGAAGTAGCTGGCGGGAGCCCGGGAGGACTTCAGCTCCTTGGTGTTGCCCTCCTCATCGCGGATGGTGATGCGCGGCCGGGCCTCCGGGTCCTTGGACTCGATGACGGTGCGGCGGCTCAGGCCGGTCACCTCGTCCAGCGACTCGTTCATCGTGACGCCTTCGATGATGTCCTCGTAGCGCACGACGCCGCCCACCTCGGTGAGCAGGGGGATGGCGAACGGATCCCACTCGGCCAGCAGGGTGCCCGGCTCGAGCTTGTCGCCCTCCTTCACGAGGATGCGGGCGCCGTAGATGACCTGGTAGCGCTCGCGCTCGCGGCCGCTCTCGTCGACGATCACGAGCTCGCCGTTGCGGTTCATGGCCACGAGGCTGCCATCCCGCTTCTGCACCGTGTTGAGGCCCGCGAACTTCACCGTACCGGCGTAGCGGTTCTCCAGGCTGGACTGCTCGGCGCGCCGCGTGGCCGCACCACCGATGTGGAAGGTGCGCATCGTGAGCTGGGTACCCGGCTCACCGATGGACTGCGAGGCGATGACGCCCACGGCCTCACCGATGGACACCTTGCGACCACGGGCCAGATCACGGCCGTAGCACTCCACGCAGATGCCGCGCCGGGCCTGGCAGGTGAGCACCGAGCGGATCTTCACCTTGTCCAGACCGCTGTTCTCGATGCGGCGGACGCGCTCCTCGTCGATCTCCTCGTTGGCATGCACGAGCACCTCGCCCGTCACCGGATCGAGGATGTCGTCCAGGGCCACGCGGCCCAGGATGCGCTCGCCGAGCGGCTCGATGATCTCACCGCCCTCCACCAGGGCG
>QKJM01000832.1 GCA_003249315.1 Archangium sp. | reverse complement strand
CGGGTGCCTCGGCGCGGCGTCAGCTCGCCGCCCATGGTGCGCACCGCCGCGTCGATGGGCGATACCACCAGGCACGCGGCGTCCGGCGCGGCGTCCTTCACCCAGTGCACCAGCTCCGTGGCGTCCTGGCGGATTTCATCCAGGTTCGTCCAGTCTCGAGAGAGGCGGAAGGCCTCGTTGCCCCCCAGCATCATCATCACCAGCGCCGGCTTTCGTTGCCGCATCTGCGCCCGGAAGAAGGGCCGGTGCGCGCGCAGGTATACCGAGGTGTAGGCGCCGGGCAGGCCGACGGTGTCGAACACCACCCCCGGCTGCTCGTTCTCCAGCGACACGCCGTGCAGCTCCACCTTGCCGCGCGTCTTGAGCGTCAGCGTCTTCGCTCCGGGCGGCAGCTTCACCCGCGTCTTGGCCACCTCCGCGGGGTGCCAGCGCGTCTGCACCCGCTGCTGCGGCTGGCCGTCCACCTCCACCTGCACCACGCCGCCTCCGGGCTGCGCCAGGAAGAAGATTTCCGCGAGGCTCGCGTTCTCGATGTCGAAGCTCACCTGCTGCGCGCCCGTCTTCCCTCCCGCGGAGAAGGCCACCCCGGTGAAGGGCAGCCGGTCGCGCGGCGGCGCCCGGTCGATGATGCGGATGAACTCCCAACCCGGGCTGGCCTTGCCCGCGCGTACCCCGCGACCCGAACGCGTGGGCCGGTCCACGTAGAGGAAGCCCTTGCCGCCCGAGCCGTGGCGCTCCTGCAGCCGCTCGCGCACCACGTCGGTGATGTGGTCCGACGCCACCAGCGAGTCGCCCAGGTGCTCTATCCGTACCGGGCGGGTGCGACGGCCGTCGCGCAGCTCCTCCAGGGCGGCGAAGAAGGGCTCCAGCCCGCTCTCCTCGCACCCGGAGTCGCCCATGCGACGGCAGCCGGGCTCCAGGTCCACGTGCTTCGCCCCCATCTTCTCACGCAGCCGCTCCAGCTTCTGGGCCCTGGCGCGCGTGGTGGGGCCCAGGCCGGCCAGCCCCAGGGGATCTGCCTCCAAGGGCTCTCCCGCCTCGGGCTCGAGCACCTCGGCCAGCTCCTCCGCGGGTTCCTCCTCCTCCTCCTCGGGCAGATCCGGGATGACCGGCCCGCTGGAGGACTCTCCGTCGGGGGTGACGCCCCCGGCCTTGCGGCGCGAGGCGGCGCCAGAGGTGGTGACGAGCGCGATGAGCCGCGGCGTGAGCTCCCCCTCCTGGGCGAGGCTGGGGATGGGCCGCAGCCAATCGGGGACGGGGGCGAGCGACAGCCCGATGGCGAGCGCCAGGGTGAGGACGAGCGTCAGCCCGGTCGATGTGTGCTTGGACTCCAACGCGTCGGCATGAGACTGGCTTTTCGGGTCCTGGTCAAAACTCCGGCCGTCGTCCGGCGGGCAACCGGACAATCGAGCCCCTGGCGAGCGCTACCCGAAGCGCTATCTTGCGCCGCCTCTATGACACTCTACCCCGTCATCATGGCCGGAGGCTCCGGCACCCGATTCTGGCCCCTGTCGCGCAAGGCGCGGCCCAAGCAGTTCCTCCCCCTGGCCTCGAAGAATCCCCTCATCACCGACACCGCCGCCCGCCTCAAGGGCCTGGCCTCGGTGAAGGACACCTTCGTCGTCTGTGGCCCCCAGCACGCCCGGGAGGCGGCGAAGCGGGTGAAGGGGCTGCCGCGGAAGAACCTCCTCGTGGAGCCGGTGGCGCGCAACACCGCCCCGGCCATCGCCCTGGCCGCGCTGCACGTGGCCGCGCGCGAGCCGGAGGGCGTCCTCGTCGTCCTGCCCTCGGACCACCACGTGGCGGACGTGGCGGGCTTCAAGAAGACGCTGGCCGAGGCCGCCCGGGTGGCGGCGAAGGGGCACCTGGTCACCCTGGGGATTCAGCCGAACCGTCCGGAGACGGGCTACGGCTACATCCAGGTGGGCGAGACGCTGGAGGGCGGCGGCCGCGGGGTGAAGGCCTTCCGGGAGAAGCCGGACGCGGAGACGGCCCGGCGCTACCTGGAGTCTGGCGAGTACCTGTGGAATGCCGGCATCTTCCTCTTCCGCGCGGACGCCATCCTCGAGGCCTTCGGGAAGTACATGCCGGAGATGAAGAAGGGGCTGGAGGCGCTGCGCAAGGCGGTGGGCCGGCGCACGTACCCGGCCGTCCTCAAGCGCGTCTTCCCCAAGCTGCCCTCCCTCTCCATCGACTATGGGGTGATGGAGAAGGCGGACAACATCGCCGTGCTGCCGGGGGACTTCGGCTGGTCCGATGTGGGCTCCTTCGCCGCCATTCCCGAGGTGCGCCCCTCGGACGAGCAGGGCAACGTCGTCTCCGGCAAGGAGGCGGTGGTGGTGGACTGCCAGGGCTGTGTGGTGCTCGCCGACAAGCGCCCACTGGCGGTGGTGGGCCTCACCGACATGGTGGTGGTGGACGCGGGCGACGCGGTGCTGGTGGTGCCCAAGGACAAGAGCCAGGACGTGCGCAAGGTGGTGGAGTCCCTCAAGGCCCGCAAGCGCGAGAAGTACCTGTAAGTCCTGCCAGGGGGAGGAACTTTTTCCTCACGGGGACTGCAGGAATTACCGTCCCCACCTCGACTTCCGGAGGGGCCGCACGACCCTTCCGGCACTTCCCGTGTCCGCCCTCCAACGAAGCGGGTCTGCACGCCGCTTGCACAGTCGTCGCGCCGCGCTGCCGTACAGGCGAGCGCTTCTTGGGGGCGGCGATGGGTTGCAACCACTGCTTCATCAATCATCCAGCCGGGGAGCCTTGCCTCCTGCGCGTGGGGCCCCCGGTGGACGGCGAGGCCGTGCCCGGAATGGGCGAGGTGTCGCTCGTCCTGGTGCGCAAACTGGGGGAGGGGGCGCTGGGCAGCGTGTACCTCGCCGAGCATCCCTCCACGGGCTGTCAGCTCGCGGTGAAGATGCTCCACCCTCACCTGGCGGCCCAGCCGGCGGTGGTGGCCCGCCTCCGGAGGGAGGCGCTCCTCGCCCGGCGCGTCGTCCACCCCCACGTGGCGCGGTTGATTGACTTGCGCCCGGCGGCGGGCGGTCAGCCCTGCCTGCTGATGGAGTACGTGGAGGGCACGCCTCTCTCTCGCCTGTCGCTGCCGCTGCCTCCCGAGGAGGCCGTGGCCCTGCTCTCGCAGGCGCTGGAGGGGCTGGAGGCCGCGCACGCCTGCGGCGTCTTCCACGGGGACATCAAACCCGACAACCTCGTCCTCGTCCCCGACTCCCAGGGGAAGCAGGGCGTGAAGCTGCTGGACTTCGGCATGGTGGGTCCGCTGGGGGCGGGCTTCTCCGAGGAGGAGCACGCTGCTGGCATGGTGGTGGGCAGCCCCGCCTACCTCGCCCCCGAGCTGTGGCGGCGCGCCGAGCCGGATGGCCGCGCGGACCTCTACGCGCTCGCGGTGGTGGGCTACCGGCTCGTCACCGGGCGGCTGCCCTTCGGCGGGGGAGGGCGCATGGGCGAGGTGCGGCTGGGGCACAAGCCGGTGCGGCCCCTGCCTCCCGATGTCCTCGAGGAGCGCGTGCCGCCGGCCCTCTCCGCCGTGCTGCTGCAGGCCCTCTCGCTGCGCCCCGAGGAGCGCTTCGCCAGCGCTCGCGCCCTGCGCATCGCTCTCCAGGAGGCGCTGCGCGTGCCCGTGTGCGCGCCGGGAGGTGCCTCGCGGCGGGCCTCCTCTCCCTCCTTCCGGGGACGGGTGGTGGACTCCGAGAGCGGCGAGCCACGGCCGGTGCGCGTGGAGGAGGTGGGCGAGCGGGGCCTGTGTGTCTCCTGGGAGGGGCCTCTGCCGTCGCTCGGGGCTCGGCTCGAGGTGGAACTCTCCCTCAGCGGCTGGGCCCTGGGCTGCGCGTGTGACGTGGTACGCCTGCGCTCCGCGGAGGAGTCGCACGCCTGGGGCACCGGCCCGGGCGTCCTCCTCCTCTTCGCCGAGCCCTCCGAGGACATTCGCCGCCTGGTGGCTCAGGCCCTGGTGTACTCCGCGGAGCCGGAGGAGGACCCCGAGCTCGCCCGGCTCCTCACTCGCGCCTCCGCGTGTGGAGAGGACCCGTACGCGCTGCTCGCCCTCCACCCGCATGCGGACTTCGCGGAGGTGCTCCAGCGCGCGGCCCTCGTCGAGCGCCGGCTCGAGCCCTTCAGGCAGCGCTCTCTGCCGGTCGAGCAGCGTCGGGCGCTGGAGCAGCTCGGCGAGCGGCTGGAGAGGGCTCGCAGGACGCTCGGTCAACCACTGGCTCGTGCGGGCTTCGACGCCGTCCGGGGCAACTTCCACGGCGTGGCCCGCTGCCTCGCGGCGGGCGTGCCGCAGGGCGAGCTCGATCACCTGCGTCGGGCCTTCCTCGTCGCCCGTCCGGACGCCGAGGCCCGTGCCCGCGAGCTCTTCGACGAGGGCATCATGCTGGAGGCTCAGCGGGTGCTCGACACCGCCCTGGCCCGCTACGCCGAGGCGCTCGCGGTGGATCCGCTCAACCCCACGCTGCACCGCTATTACCACTCTCTCTCCCGGCGCCTGCGCGCGGCCTCGGCGACCGAGCCTCCAGCTCGCCCCGAGGCGCCCTCCCCCTGAGGCGCAAGGCACTTCCGTGGACTACCCTGCGTGGGTAGCGCGCTTCCCCTGGAGAGGCGCCCGCTTCCCCTTCAGGCCCGCATTTCCCATGCCGGTTCCTGGCGCGTCACTTGCTCGTACACAAGGGCGCTATGCGAATGGCCCTGCTCTCTGGCTTTCTCCTTCTCCTGGTGGCGTGTGGAGGCTCGCCCGCTCCGGTGGGGAGCCCGCCGGACTCCAGCGAGGCGACCGATGCCGGGCAGTCGGACGGGGGGACGTCGCCGGACGCGGGGACACCCCCGGATGAGGGGACGCCGCCAGACGCGGGGACACCGCCGGAGAGGGGGCCCTCGCCCGAGGCGCCCCGGTGGCCGCCGCTGCAGACCTTCATTCCCACCTATACGCTGACGCTGAGTCGGGAGGACCTGGAGGCCCTCTACGCTCACGCAGGGGACCCTCCCAGCGAGAAGTACTTCGTGACGGGCCTCTTCACCCAGGAGGGCCGCACCTGGCGGGTTCGGCTTCGCTTCCGCGGGCGTTCCACCAAGACGGATCCGCGCATCGTCAAGAAGTCCTGGCAGGTGCGCTTCGACGAGGAGGACCGCTTCCAGGGCGTGAAGCGGTTGGAGCTGCTCGCCGAGTGGAAGGACGGCGGCTACCTCACCGAGAAGCTCTGGTACGACGTGGCCGCGAGCGTGGGCCTGCGCGTGCCGCGCGCCCGCTACGTCCACGTGAAGCTCCTCATCCAAGACGAGGACACCGTTACGTCCCGCTATGAGGGCGTCTTCACGGAGCTGGAGTCCATCACCAAGGACTTCCTCCGGGCCCATGCCTTCGACGGCGATGCGGACATCTACCGCTGCGGCATGCACGACTGCGAGATGCGCCAGCCTCCCGGGGAGTCGTACATGGAAGACTGGGACAAGCGCACCAACGAGAAGGAGCCGGAGCCCTTCCAGCGGCTGTGGGACTTCCTCGAGTCCGTCAACCGCACGCCGCCCGACCGCTTCGACGACTTCGTGGCGCAGCGATTGGAGCTGGAGGACTACCTCACCTGGATGGCGCTGGATGCCTTCATCGCCAACGACTACCAGGGCGACTCGCGCAGCTTCCTCATCTACGACCGGGAGCTGGGGAAGTGGACGTACGTGCCGTGGGACCTCAACAACGCCCTCTCCCTCTACAACCGCACCAACCCTGTCCGCCAGGGAGTGAAGAAGGACCACCCGCTCTTCGGCTTCACCTCGTATGACTCCCAGGTATACGAGCTCTTCGTGTTCCGCCGCGACAGTCTCGGCTACGCGGACATGAAGCCCACCTGGAGCACGCTCTCCACTCGCATCCTCGACGATCCCGGCTTGCGTGCCCGCTTCGGCGAGCGGCTGCGCACGTTGTTGGAGGGCTGGCTCACCGAGGAGAACCTGGGCTCGCGCATCGACGCCATGCATGCGCTGCTCGCCCCGCACATTCTTCCTGCTCCGGGCGGGAAGACGGAGGACCCCTACGTGAGCGGGTCGCACGCCGAGCGCAGCGCCGAGTACCTCCGCTCGTTTGTCCGCGAGCGTCGGGAATGGCTGCTCGGCCAGCTCCCCGCGGTCGACGCGCTCGGGGGGGGGCCGCTGGTCATCGACCGGGTGGGTCGTGACGCCGCGGGCGCCGTCTGGGTGCAGCTCTACAACCGTGGCAGCGCGCCGGTGTCCCTCGGGGGCCTGTACCTCTCGGGCTTCACCCGGTGGCCCACCCAGTGGCGATTGCCCGCGCTCACCTTGTCGCCCGGTGAGTTCGTCACCTTCCGCGAGGGAGCCACTGGCATCCAGCGTCTGGGGGCGACGGTGCTTCCGGAGCGCCCCGAACTCTCGCTCTTCGCTTCGGATGGGGAGACGGCGGTGGACCTGCTGTGGCTGGCCCCGCTGTCTCCGGGTGCGGCGTACGGGCGTCAGCCCCGAGGGTCCGAGTCCTTCGGTCCCCAACCGGGGCCCTGAGCCCGCGCGCCACGTCCGGGAGCACCCGCACCAGCGGTATCGCCGAGCGAGGAATCCGGCCCACCTTCGCCGCCCAGGCACGGTAGCGTCACTCAGGAGGCAGGGGGCATGCGCGGAATTCCCCGCAGGCTCCCGCCTTGTGTACAGTGCGCCCCCCTTTCGAGCGCCCCCTCCCTTCCGGAGGGCTCAGGAGCCGTCACATGAACGCGCACATCTTCCGCGAGTACGACATCCGTGGCCTGGTGGACAAGGACCTCACCGAGGAGGTGGTGGAACTGCTGGGCCAGGGGCTGGGCACCGTGGTGCGACGCCAGGGCGGGCGCTCCCTGGTGGTGGGTCGCGACTGCCGCGAGTCCTCCACCCGCTTCCGCGACGCCCTCTGCCGGGGCCTCACCTCCACCGGGCTGAACGTGCTCGACGTGGGGGTGGTGCCCACGCCGCTCACCTACTTCGCCGCCAACACCCTGCCGGTGGACGGGCTGGCCATGATTACCGGCAGCCACAACCCGCCCGAGTACAACGGCTTCAAGATTGGCGCGGGCAAGACGACCTTCCACGGTCCGGAGATTCAAGCGCTGCGCCGGCTGATCGAAGCGCGGGACTTCGAGCGGTCCGCCACCCCTGGCACCGTGGCTCCCTTCGACATCCACACCCCGTACTACCACTTCATCCGTCAGACGGTGAAGATGGGGCGCAAGGGGATGAAGATCGTCGTGGACGCGGGCAACGGCACCGGCGGCGCGGTGGCCGTGCCGCTCTTCGAGAGCATGGGCTTCGAGGTCGTCCCGCTCTTCTGCGAGATGGACGCGCGCTTCCCCAACCACCACCCGGACCCCACGGTGGTGGAGAACCTGCAGGATCTGATCGCGGCGGTGAAGCGCGAGAAGGCCGAGGTGGGCATCGCCTATGACGGCGACAGCGATCGTATCGGCGTGGTGGACGATAAGGGCAACATCCTCTGGGGCGACCAGTTGATGATTCTCTTCAGCCGCTACGTGCTCAAGGAGAGCCCGGGCGCGGCCATCGTCGGAGAGGTGAAGTGCTCCTACACCCTCTACGAGGACATCGCCCGCCACGGCGGGAAGCCGGTGATGTGGAAGGCGGGCCACTCCCTCATCAAGGCGAAGATGAAGGAGGAGCACGCCGAGCTGGCCGGGGAGATGAGCGGCCACATCTTCTTCAAGAACCGCTACTTCGGCTTCGACGACGCCATCTACTCCACGGCGCGGCTGCTGGAGATTCTCACCCACGAGTCGCGCAAGCTCAGTGAGCTGCTGGCGGACGTGCCGCGCACCTACGCGACTCCGGAGCTGCGGGTGGACACGGTGGAGGAGAAGAAGTTCGAGGTGGTGCGGCGCGCCACCGAGTGGCTGCGGCAGGCGGGGCACGCGCTGGTGGATGTGGACGGCGTGCGCGTCACCTTCCCGGACGGGTGGGGCCTCATTCGAGCCTCCAACACCCAGCCGATCCTCGTGTTGCGCTTCGAGGCGAGCACGCCCGAGCGATTGGAGGAAATCCGCCACCTCATCGAGAGCACGGTGGAGAAGGTGCAGCGCGAGGCGGGTGTCTGAGCTAGAGAGGGCCTGGATGCGGAGGACACGGATGCCCACGCTGGGAATCGACCTGGGCGGTACGTTCGCCCGTGCGGCGGTGGTGGATGAGCAGGGGCGGATTCTGTCCGTCTCGAAGACGGCCCTGGCGGAGCGCAGTCCCACGGCGGTGGTGGAGGCCATCGCCCAGGCGGCGGCCGCCGCGGTGGAGGCGGCGAGCGTGTCGGTGGAGGCGTGCGGGGTAGGCGCCGCGGGGCAGATTCATGGCGACACGGGCGTGCTGGCGGTGGGCCCCAACCTCGGCTGGCGCAACGTGCCGCTGGGGGAGATGCTGCGCACGCGCCTGGGCTACCGCGTCCGGCTGGTGAACGACCTGTCCGCCGCCGCCTGGGGCGAGCTGCATGCCGGGGCCGGCCGGGGCGCGCAGGACACCCTTACCGTCTTCGTCGGCTCGGGCGTGGGCAGCGCCATCATCGCCGGGGGCCGGCTGGTGAGTGGCGCTGGCGGGGTGGCCGGGGAGCTGGGCCACATCAAGGTGGTGCCCAACGGGCGTCGGTGCGGCTGCGGCGAGCTGGGCTGCCTGGAGGCCTACGTGGGGGGCCACAACCTCATCGCCCAGACGCGCGAGCTGCTGGCCACCGGGCACTCGGCCGTGCTGACGGAGCTGACGGAGGGAGACCCGGCCCGGGTGACGCCGGTGACGCTGGAGCAGGCGGCGGAGGAGGGAGACCCGGAGGCGCGGGAGGTGTACGAGCGGGCCGGACTCATGCTGGCCCTCGCGGTGGCCAACCAGGTGACGGTGCTCAACCCGGCGCGGTTGATTCTCGGCGGCGGAGTGCTCACCCACTGCCCGGGCCTCCGTCGGCGCGTGCTGGAGGGCGTGCAAGCCTACTCCTCCACCACCTCTCGCGAAGGGCTGCTCATCACCGAGGCCGAGCTGGGTGACAACAGCGGTCTCATCGGCGCGGGCCTCCTGGCCTGACACCCGGGGTGTGGCTTCCTCTCCCTCCGGGCATGGGGCGGTGTGGGGGATTTCCGTCACTTGCCTCCTACCTGAGAGGGCGTTCCGTTGTAGGAGGGGGCGCCTGTTTGGTATGGGGCTCTTCCATGCCTACTGCCCGCACTGCCTTTCGTGTATCCCTGATGTTTGGTCTGCTCCTGGTGGCCGCCTGCAAGAAGCAGGAGGCCGCGAAGCCGGAGGCCGCGACTGCGGAGGCCCCCGCCGCCAAGAACAGCGAGGCCGCCGCCCCGGCGCCCAAGGAGAAGCCTCTCAAGGTCGGCCTCGTCACCGACGTGGGTGGACGCGGAGACCAGTCCTTCAACGATTCGGCGCTGCGTGGCCTGGAGCTGTGGGCCGCGGGCAAGAAGATGGAGGGTGACGGGTATCAGCCGGCCTCGGCGGAGGACATCAAGGCGACGCTGCAGATGGATCTGCTCGAGCGAGATCCTCCCATCTCCCCCGTGAACATCACTCCCATCGTCCTGCAGAGCAAGGTGCCCCAGGACTACCAGCCCAACCTGCAGATGCTGGCCGATGAGGGAGCGGCGCTCGCCATCGGCGTGGGTTTCATGCTGGAGAACGCGGTGGAGGAGGTGGCGAAGCAGAACCCGGACATCAAGTTCCTGCTCATCGACAGCCCGGTCCTGTCGGGCGACAACAAGCCCTATGCCCTGCCCAACGTGCGGACCGCCGTCTTCCGCGAGGAGGAGGGCAGCTTCCTGGTGGGGGCGCTGGCGGGCCTGGCGACCAAGAGCGGCAAGGTGGGCTACGTGGGTGGTATGGAGATCGCCCTCGTCAAGCGGGGTGAGGCGGGCTTCCGGGCCGGTGTGGCCGCCACGAATCCCAAGGCCACCGTGCTGGTGAACTACACCGGGAGCTTCGACAACGTCGCCATGGGCAAGCAGGTCGCGCAGGACCTGGTGGCCAAGGGTTCGGACGTCATCTACCACGTCGCCGGCTCGGACGGTCTGGGCGTCATCCAGGCGGTGAAGGAGGCCCGGAACTCCGGCAAGCAGGTCTTCGTCATTGGCGTGGACTCGGATCAGTCCCACCTCGCTCCGGAGGCCGTGCTGTCGTCGATGATCAAGCGGGTGGACCTGACGGTCTATGAGGCGGCGCGAGACCTGGCTCAGGGGAACTTCAAGGGGGAGGATCTGATTCTGGGTCTCAAGGAGGGTGGAGTCGCCTATGCCCCGGTCCGCGTGGACTTCCCCGGCAAGGAGGAGGCGCTGCAGAAGGTGGAGGAGTTGCGCAAGAAGGTGATTTCGGGGGAGATCAAGGTCCCCACGCACCCTGACCAGCTCGTGGCCGCGCAGCCCTCTCCGTAGGCTGAACCGCACAGGGGCTTTCCCTTGGGGCCCGTTTCGGAAGGAGCGCCACTGGCTCCTCCTCCGAAGCGGGCCTCTGCATTTTTGGGGCCCTCATCAGGGAGTACCCTTGAAAACAGGGCTCGAAAGCTGCCAGAAGCGGTTTCCCTGCTACACACGGGAGGGTGTATGAACAATGTGCGAGTTCTGAGTCACGGTGAAGTGCCTGTCCTGAACCTGAAGGACTATGCATCCACGGACCCCGAGAAGCATGGGAACGCGCTGCGCGTGCTGAAGGAGTCGTTGGATCGGCTGGGGTTCCTGGTCATCTCCGAGCATGGCGTGGACATGTCCCTGCTGGACGAGTGCTACCAGGTCGGAACTCGGTTCTTCGATCTGCCGGTAGAGAAGAAGCTGGAGCTGAACTACGGGAAGATCGACCAGAAGCGCTACAGCAACATCGGCTACTTCCCGTTCCAGACCGAGGTGGCGGTCGGAGCCAAGGTGCCGGACCTCAAGGAGTTCATCCACATCGGTCCGTCCCTGCCGGAAGGCCACCCCATGCGGCAGTACTACGCGGACAACGTCTGGCCGGAGTCCCTGCCGGAGTTCAAGGCCGGTTTCAGCCCGCTGTTCGAGCAGTTCAACCAGTGTGGCGCGCTGCTCGTGGATGCCATCGGTGAGGCGTTCGGCGTGGAGCGGGACTACCTGAAGGACCTGGTGGACAGGGGGAGCAGCATCCTCCGGATGCTGCACTACCCGCCGGTGCCTGCTGGGACCGAGAATGCGATGCGGGCCGCGCAGCACACTGGCATCCAGATGCTGGGGCTCCAGCCGCGCACGACCCACCCCGGATTGCAGTTCTACACGCCGGGCCATGAGTGGGTCGTCCTCCCCGAGGGCTTCGAATCCCATCTGGCGGTGAACATCGGGGAGATGCTGGCCTACATCCTGAACGGGTATGTCAAGGCGACCCTGCACCGGGTCGTCAACGCCCAGGGCGGTTCCGAGCAGCACCACCGCTACGCCATCGTCCACTTCTTCCACGCCAACCCGCTCAAGAGCCTGCGTCAGGTTGGAGACAAGAGCGCGCAGGAGATTCAGGCCGGAGACTGGCTGCTCAAGCGTCTGAACGAGCTGGGCTTGTTCCAGGCGGACTGAGCGACGACAGTACGGAGGCGTACACCGCTCGTGGCCAGGGGCTGGACCTGGCCGGGTGTACCTGGGGGGTGGAATGGAAGAGGCGAGCAGAGCCCGGGTGGGTGTCGGAATCATCGGCGCGGGCTTTGCCCGCTCCACGCAGGTGCCCGCCTTCCGAGCGTGCGCCGGCGTGGAGGTGGTGGCCCTCGCCAGTGCGCACCGGGAGAAGGCCGAGGCAGCCGCCAGGGAATTCGGCATCGCCCACGCCAGCGCCGACTGGCGCGAGGTGGTGACACACCCGGGGGTGCGGCTCGTCTGCATCGCCACCCCGCCCGCGCTGCACCGGGAGATGGCGCTGGCGGCGCTCGCCGCCGGCAAGGCCGTGCTGCTGGAGAAGCCCACCGCGCTGAATGCCTCCGAGGCCGAGGCCCTCTGGCGAGAAGCCCAGGCTCGTGGAGCACTGGCGCTGTTGGACCATGAGCTGCGCTTCCTCCCCGCCCGCCGGAGGGCCCGTGAGCTGTTGCGCGCGGGCGAGCTGGGGGCCGTGCGGCATGCGCGAGTCTTCTACCGCAGCGACAACCGCACCCTGGCCTCTCGCCCGTGGGACTGGTGGTCCGACGCGGCCCAGGGGGGCGGTGTGCTGGGGGCCATCGGCTCGCACGCGGTGGACGCGCTGCGCTTCCTCCTCGGGCGGGAGCCCACGGAAGTGCTGGGAGCGCTACGTGTGCAGACGCCCCAGCGGCCGGTGGCGGGGAGTGGCGAACTCCGTCCGGTGACGGCCGACGAAGCCGCGCAGGTGTTGCTGCGCTTCGGGCGGGAGCTCACCGCCACCGTGGAGCTCTCCACCGTGGAGCCCGGCGAGCCCGCGCACCTGGTGGAGGTATTCGGCGAGCGAGGGGGCCTGCGGATTTCCCGGCACCAGCTCTGGCGCTCGGCGGTGGGCGCTCGCACGTGGGAGCCGGTGGAGCTGCCGGCGCCCGAGGTGCTTCCGGAGGGGTTGCCGGAGAATGAGTGGGCCCGCGGCTTTCTCGCCTTCGCCCGGGAGCTGGTGGAGGCGGTGCGCGAGGGCCGGGCCTCGGTGGAGGGGGCGGCCACCTTCGAGGACGGGTGGCGCAACCAACTCGTGCTGGACGCGGCGCGGCGCTCCCACGCGGAGCGGCGCTGGGTGTCATTGGCGGGACTCAGGGCAGGGTGAGGCGCTGGGGCAGCGTCTCGTCCTGGCAGTGCCGGCCTCGCACCACCACCGGGTACTCTCCCGAAGGCAGCGTGGCGGGCCGCAGGGCCTCATAGTTGTCTCGCGCCGGTGAGTAGAAGCCCTGCTCGAGCGCCTGGCCCCCCACCACCACGTCCAGCACGCTGGCGAGCTCCTCTCCTCGTAGCACCACCAGCCCGTCCGTCCGCACCTCCACTGCCGTCACCCGCGGCGCCGGAAGGCTCGTGTCGCACAGGTAGAAGGGCATCTCCCGCCAGGCCTGTCCGCCCCGCACGTCTCGCACCACCACCCAGAGCGTACCCTGTCGCTTCTCCGGGAAGGGCTGCAGCCGAGAGCCGTCCGGGGGCAGGTACTCCAGGGGCGTCTCCGAGCGCAGCACCATCCGGTAGGGCTCGAAGCGGCCCGCGGTGGCATACCACGCGGCGATCAACTGCTCCGTCTTCGTCTCCTCCGCCCCATCCGGTGTCGGCTGGGTGTACGTCTCGAAGGACGTGTCCGGCGCCGTCAGCTCCAGCGGCGTGGGCCCATCCCCCGAAAGTCGCAGCGTCGTCCCGGGTGCCAGCACCTCGCTCCCCGCGCGCAGCGGGCCGAGCTCCGGGTTGTGGTTGCTCTGCCCATCCTCGCTCACCTTCATGCGGAAGAGCGTCATCACGCTGGGCACCTCGCGGTTGCGCACCCGCTCGAAGAGGGCCTCCAGCTCCTCGCGCGTGGGCAGCGGGCTCACCTCTTCGGCGATGGCCAGCAGCAGCACCTGTCCTACCGTGCCGCTGCGCCGCCGCGGGTCCTCCGGCGCGAGCTCCGCGAAGAGGTCTTCCCGCACCGTGTAGCTCGCCGTTTCGTTGAAGCCGATGACACTCATGCCGGGTGGGAGCTGCGGCTGCGTGCCATCCCCCGCCACCGGTACGAGCTTCGCCGGGTCCGCCAGCGCCTCCGTGTCCGAGCATGCGCTGCGTCCCAGGTTCAGCGGATCCGCCTCGCAGCCCAGCCACAGCAGCGTGTTGCGCTGGCCGGGCCGCGTCGGGTCCACCACCAGCGCGCTCAGCGTCGCCGTCTGCCCGGGGGCCAGCTCCGCCGGCGTGGCGCGCAGGCCCAACACTCGCAGGCCCGCCACCTCCGACTCGGGTTTGAAGTCCTCCTCGCACCCGCCCAGGAGGGCCACCAGGAGGATTGCCAGGGTTCGCCGCATCAGAACTCTCCCCGTATCCCGAGGCTCGGGAGGATGGGCAGGCCGTAGAGGTAACGCTCCTGCGTGTAGTCGAAGTTGTTCAACGTCCCCTCCACGTTCTGCTGGTTGGTGACGTTCTGCACGTCCAGGTAGAGCGACAGCATCCACTGTTCGTAGACGAAGCGCTTGTCCACTCGCACGTCCATCTGGAAGAAGTCCGGCAGCCGGCGGCTGAAGAGGGCTCCGGGCAGGGGGAAGTAGTAGTTGGCGTTGGCGTCGTAGATGGCGCCCACGATGGGAGTGTCCAGCGGACCGCTCGCGTAGCGCAGGCGCACGCCGGCGATGAAGTCATACGGCAGCTTGTAGCTGGCCACCGCCACCAGGTTGTGCGGCTGGTCGAAAGGCCCTCGCCGCAGCTTTCCCGAGAGTGTGTCGCTGCGCTCGGTGCGCGAGAGCGTATAGGCAATCCATCCGAAGAAGTTGCGGGTGAGCTGGTGGCGCAGCAGCACCTCCACGCCGTAGCTGCGTCCCTGGCCGGTGCTGGCGTAGTTGGAGGCGTTGGCATCCGCGTCCGCGCCGGCCTGGGGGGCGGGTACCGACTGCGCCTGGTCGAAGAGCCGCTGGTAGTAGACCTGCACGTCCACTCCGAGCGCCTCGGTGAGCTGCCGCTCCACGCCCACCGTGTAGTGCAGCGCGCCCTCGGGAAGAAGGTCGGGGTTGCCGAAGGTGGGGGAGAGCTGGCCGCGCCGGTAGTCCGGGGACTGGCGGAAGAGGCCCGCCGCGGCCTTGAGGGTGGTGCCCTCCGCCACCTGCCAGAAGGCTGCCAGTCGAGGATCCACCCAGGCGCGTCGCAGCGTGGACTGGTAGTCCACCCGTACGCCCGGCACCAGCTTCAGCCCCTCCAGCGGCTGCCACACCGCCTCCAGGTACGCGCCCGGCTCCCAGGGCAGGCGCGTGGCCTCCTCGCGCACGAGCTGCCGGGAGATGAAGGGGTCCGGTATCTGGTTGAGCTTGAAGGGCGGAGGCACCTGCACCTCCTGCTGGCGGGGGATGAAGAGCATGTCCACCCCCGCGGTCAGCGACAGGTGCTGTTCGGGCAGCTCCAGCGTGTATCCATGGCGCAGCGAGAGGGGGAACTGCTGGCTGCGCACGTAGAGGTCCGCCCCGGCGCCCAGGCCGACATTGTCGAAGCCGAGGCTGGCCCGGGTGTATTGGGTGAGGTGCTTGGAGAGGGGCTTGTCCCAGCGGAAGGCGAGCCGGTTGTACGTCTGCAGGGTGTCGATGCTGTTGCGCGCCTCTGGATCGAACGCGGGGTTGGAGAGCAGCAGCGACAGCTTGTCATTGCTGCCGAAGAAGGAGAGGGAGAGCCGCTCGCGGCTGCCCGGAGACCGGCGCTCCAGCTTCACCTGGTAGTCGTAGTAGCGCGGGGCCACGGTGAAGGAGAGCGCGTTGGCCTCGGGCGGGGCGAAGGTGCGCAGCGCCCAGGGAAGCACCGCGTCCACGTAGCTGCGCCGCGCGGCCACCGCGAAGGACCAGTCTCCGCCCAGCGGACCCTCCACCAGGGCCGAGCTGTCGATGAGGTTGACGTCCACGTAGCCATGCACGCCGTCCTGGGCGGGGGTGCGTGTGGAGGCGCGTACCAGGCCGCCGATGTTGCGTCCGTACCCGGCGCCGAAGTTGCCTGGCTGGAAGGAGATGTCCTCCAGCAGGTTGGAGTTGAAGGTGGCGTACAGTCCTCCGAAGTGGAAGAGCTGGGGGACGAGCTCGTCATCCACGTAGACGCGGGTGTCGTACGGCTTGCTCCCGCGCACCACCAGCAGCCCCGCGCTGAAGGGCGAGCGCGCTACGCCCGGCAGGTTCTGCACCACCTTGAGCGCATCGCCCTGGGTGCCCGGAATGAGCCGCACCTCCTCCTGGCGCAGGCTCACCTGGGCCACCTCCTTGCGCTCGGCCTTGCCGCGCACCACCGTCTCGAAGGCGCCGTACTGCTTGCGCCGCACGTAGTACGTCACCTCCGTGCGCTGGTTCTCGGTGAACGTCTCCTCCACCTCGTAGCGTGAGTGCTCGGGGCCGGAGAGCACCACCACCGGCCAGGTGCCCGTGGGCACGCCCCTCACCTCGAAGCGCCCGTCCTCGTCGGACACCGCCTCGCGCACCTCGCCCCCGGCGTCCACCACGACCGTGGCCTCGGCCAGCACCTTGCGCGTGCCGCGCTCCAGCAGCATGCCGGTGAAGTTCACCACCTCCTCGGTGGGGGCGGGCGGTGCCTCCACCAACTCGGGCCGGTAGAGGAACTCGTAGGCGTACTGGATGCGCACTGGCGCCGGCTGACCGTCCACCTCCGCAGGGGAGAAGCGGAACTGACGCATCGCCTCCACCGCCGCCTCGTCGAAGCCGTGACCGGCCGGCTGCACCACCCGCACGTCCAGCACCTGGCCGTCCGCGCCGATGTCCACCTCCATCACCACCGTGCCGGCCAGCCCCTGGGCCGCCGCTTCTGGGGGAAAGCGCGCCTCCACCTGCTCGAGCAGGGAGGGGGGTTTCGTGAGCACCCCGGTGGGGGCGCCTGTTTCGGGAGATTCCTGGGCTCCCGCGGGCACGGCGAGGAGCAGGAAGAGGAGGAGCGCGAGGGCACGGTGCGGCATGGCGTGGGAAAGACATAGCGCAGGAGTCGGGCGTGGGGCACGGGGCCGGTCCGTGCCTGGGGACTGGCGGACACATCAGGGCTGGATATCTAGCCTTGAATCACCTGCACCGTCGTGGCGGCTACTCAGGGCTAGATATCTAGCCTTGAATCACCTGCACCGTCGTGGCGGCTACTCAGGGCTAGATATCTAGCCTTGAATCACCTGCACCATCGTGGCGGCCAACCAGGGCCGGACGTCTGGTCAGGAGGCTTTCCGAGTGGAGGCGCGCTTCGGAAGGGGCGTCTCGTTCTGCGGACGGTGAGCCACTCGCTGGTGGACGGTGCCCTGGTACTCCTGCCGCGTAAAGGTGCGAAATGACGTGCCTTCGCCCTGGCCCGGAGCTTGCCATGCAGGAGCCCGCAGTCCGCCGCAATTTCGCGGCCTCTCCTCTTGGGGGGGAATCTCATGATGGATACGAACGACAGCACTCCCGACCTGACGCTCGAGCAGGTTCGCGACAACGTCCTGGAGCTGGTGGCCAGGGGCAACGCCGGCCACTACCAGATCGGCCGGCTCTACAACTACGTGGTGAGGAACGAGCTGGCCGAGAAGGGTGGGTACGAGAGCGCGCACCAGTACTTCAGTCTGCACGTCAGGTCGCTCTCGAAGGCCTCGTTGAACATCTACGGGCTGGTAGCCCGGAAGTTCTCCGAGGCGGCGTGCGCGAGGTTTGGCGTGTATCACCTGCGCACTCTGCTCACCTATGGGAAGGCGGCGAAGCTGGAGATTGCGATGGATGATCCGGGCCGTACGCCCATCGAAGTGCCTCGGGAGGACGGAACCGTGCAGCCCAAGCCCTTCGCCGATTGCACGGTGGAGGAGTTGAAGGCCGCGCTGAAGCAGAAGAAGGCGCGGTCGGCGGAGGAGCAGAAGCCGGAGGAAACGCCCGAGGCGCCAGGGGCCAGCGCGCCCCTGCCCGAGGTGGATGCCGTCCGCCTGAAGTCGCTGCGCGACAGTCTGTTGCAGCACTTCCCCGAGAGCACCGTGCGGCTCGAGGCCCGTGTCCACCAGGGACAGACGTTCCTCTCCCTGCAGGGCGTGCCCATGGCGGCGCTGGAGCGCTTCGTCGAGGCCCTGGTGGATGGGCTGGTGCCCATGCACCTCGTCCGCGCGGAGGGGTAGGCGGCCTGTTACGAGCGGCGCCGGGCCGTCACTTGTGGCCGGGTGCCGGTTGCCCCACGCCCTCCATATCGATGGGTCCCTGGGTCGGCCCCAGGGGAATCGCGCATGGGTTGCACATCCAGAAGCGGAGAAGCATCCCATTGGTTCCCTTGGCGTCGTACCAGGCGCCGAAGAGCTGGGGAGTCTTCTCCCGCTTGCAGGTGAGGCACACTTCCTTCGTGGGTTGAGCCATGGCGTGAGCCTAGAGGAGTGGCTCAGCCGATCGCAATCTGGTGGCCACCGGCCGGGTGCGAGCCGAGGAAGTGAGCCATCTGCTCCGGGGTGACGACGCTCGCGTTCGGGTCCGCCGGATCCTTCACCAGGAAGTTGCCGTTGGCGTCCATGCCCGTGACGACGAGGAAGTGGCCGGAGGTGCGGCTCTCGTCCTGGTGCGGCGGCATGGCGTGGTAGTCGCCGAGCGCGATGACGCTCTTGCCCTGGCGGAGCTGATCCGCCATCCAGGACACGTCCGTGCCGGCCTGAATCTGCGCGTCCTGGCCCATGGCGTTGGCCATGGCGACGACGCCGTTGACGGTGGTGCCGTTGGCGTTCGTCCCGCCGATGCTGCCCAGGTAGTTGATGAGCTGGGCATCGCTCATGTTTCCGCCGAAGCCGAGCGCCCGGGCGATCATCGCCATGGAGGCCGGGCCGCAGTTCATGCCGCCGTTGGTATAGCTGCCGTCGGCGCCCGTGGGGCTGAGCTGGTTGACGTAGGGCACGTCACGCCCCACCACGTGCTGGCCGTCGGAGACGGGAGCGGCACCGGAGGTGCCCGAAACAGGAGCGCTCGGGGCGCTGGGGGCGGGAGCCGGGATGCCGGACACGGGGCTCCCGAGGTCGGGACCGCTGGGGCGGCTGGGGGCCGGAGTGAAGGTGCTGTCCCCGCTGATGCCGCCGGGGCTGGGCAGGCGCACCTGCTGGCCCGGACGAAGCTGGCCCCCCTGGAGCTGCGGGTTGAGGGCCTTGAGCTGCGAGAGAATCTCGTCCACGGAGCCCGGCATGCCCAGGGCCTTGAGCAGCTCCGCCATCAGTTGGAGGGTGTCACCCTTCTCGGCTTCGTACTTCCTGCCCCGCGCCTCGCCGGAGCGCCCGGGCCCGCCGTTGGTAAGCGCCTCGGCGAGCTTCTCGAGCTTCTTCTCCAGATGGCCGCCCTTCTGCAGGGCCTTGAGGTTGGGGCTATCGAGCTTTCCAGCGCGGAGGAGTCCTCCGCGGGCGGCATGGACGGGAGAGCGGGCGGCGCGGATATGGGCGGACATGGGAAACCTGGGGCAGAGGGAGAGCAAGCCTGTTGGATTTTCGGAGGCAGTGAGGCGGAGTTGCTTCCAGAGCTGCTTTTTTCTGATTTCTGGGGGCTGTTTTCTCGCGGCCGCTGAGAAGCGAGAGGCCGGGAGTGGGAGTCGCTCGCCGGGCAGGCGGCCACGAGACTCTCACTGTCTCCGGGGTGGAACGCCGGCTCGTGGAGGGATTCGAGCCTGTAGGATGAGCACCATGGTCGACCTGCGAGACTTCATCGGGAATGGAACCGCGAAGGGCACGAAGCTGAACGTCTTCGCGAAGATGCTCTTCCTCGTGAATGTTGGCAGCGGCGAGTTCGTGGACCTCGGGGCCACCCAGGTCGTC